>JANYGV010000167.1 GCA_025359285.1 Burkholderiales bacterium | reverse complement strand
CGCGCCTACAAACACGCGTGGACGGAAGACAGTGCATTAACCGAAATCTTGGCATTAAGAGGCCGCCAGTTTGATCCGAAGCTGACGGATGCCTTCCTGGCCCTCATCACGAGCCTGCGTCGTGAATATCCCGATATGGATAGCTTACTCGGCCAAGCCGCGAAAGCGTCACCATTCATTATCGCGAGAACACGTATTCAGGAAACCCTGGAGCTAAACCGCCAGCCGGGTGATGCGGTGCTGCCAGATCGGTTTGATTTGCAGCGGTAGGGTCGCTACAGCATCTTCTATACCGAACACCACAGCACCATGCCGAACTCGGCGAACCCAGCGCGATCGGCTCCATCGGGTGAGGAATCTGCGCTTGGTTGCGCATCAATCTACTGCCATGACGCACCCGGTGAAATACACAAAACCGTTAGGGATGGCGAAATTAAATGTCAACTTTGCGCTGTCACGCCGAACCTGTCAGCATCAAAATAACAAGAATGCACGATTACTTCACCGCTGCGATTGCAAACTTAATTACTCGGTTTGCCGGATGAATTGGGCGCTGCGCCTAACAGCCCTTCACCGGTGGTAGTGATCACCGCGCCTTTGTCCTTGGTGGGCGTGAGGCGGCCCGTCACGTATTGTTTTTCTTCTTTTGGTTCGCTCGTCGTGGCGTCGTTACCGGTCGCGGTTGCGCACCCGGCGAGGGTGACTAGGGGCAATATCAACGTGACTAATTTCTTCATTGGGTTACGTCCTTGAAAGTGGGTTGGTCATACTAGGTGGCACGATTAAACCGTCGAATTTCATCACAAACAAAATCAATCTATTACTTAAGTCTAGCAAATTTTCCACTCGTTTGCCGCACAGACGACAATTAAGTTTTTCCGTACGCCAATCGCCTAAAGCCAGAACCCATTGGACATCAAAGGTAAAAAATCAGTCCAAAACGCTAATATCCACGCGGCTTTTGGGGAAAAACTCTCTTGAAAGCCCCGCTAGTAGTAGGGTTTCACTTTTTTTACTTTTTGTACCCCGCATTGTCTTCCACAGACGCAATCCGTCGCCGCAAGCGCGCGGCCTCGACTGCATCGGCCGCGTTTTCAGCGCGTAAAAGCTGCACACCCAACCAGGCGAGTAGTGGACGACGCCAGCCTTGTGCTGATGCGGTTTCAACGGCTAAAGCCAGCACCGCCGGGCTTGCCTCTCCTCGACGGAAAACAACACCGGCGGCGACTAGTTGAGACAGCGGGCTGACGATGTTTTGGATGGCGCTAGCATCTGCATTCGCGACAGCGGTAGCGCGATATTGCGGCGGCAAAAGTGCTGCATCTGGCGATATTTTTCCGGCTAAAAAGTCGGCATACGCACGTTCTGCTATTGCCGCATCCTGCCGCTGTTTTTCAAAGCCATCACATTCGTCCTGCATCAGGCTCGCGACCCGTGCGGCACAGCGCATCAACTCTATTCGTGCCAGCAAATCAAGGCGACCGGTGCGGGCGATTTCGCTTTTCGCTCGGGCAAATTCGGCTGCTTCTACCCGTGCATTGCCGACCAGATAGGCGTCGATTGAGCGCTCGATGGAGGCTTGGGCATTCATTTGCCAATCGGGCGGTGGTGGCGTGCTAACGCAGGCAGCGAGGGAGAAACCAGCGCTGGCAATAAAGATAAATTGGCGTAAAAATTTCATGGCAATTTTAACTCCGCATCGCGTTTGAACGGCCATTTGCGATTGATCTCGTTGATCAAATGATCCACCTTGCGCAAGCTCGATTCCACATCTGCACGCAGCACGCCCAGATCCGCCGTGCTTTCTTTGGCATTCGCGCTAATCGATTGCGCGTCGATCAAGATCGCGTCTACTTTTTTCAAGCTCACTCGCGCCTCGCTTAGCAGCCCGCTAAGCTGCACCACGGTGGCTTGCGCGTCTTTCATGAGGCCGCTGGGGCCAAAAACTTGGGTATCTGCTTTGGCGGCTAGGCCGTCCACTTTTGCGAGCAGCGAGTTGGCGCGATCCAGGGCAGTCAGGAGTTTTTCCGTGTGTTTTTCGTCGCCCAATATTGCACCCAGCGCACCGCCTTTGCCGTTAAGCTTGTCAGTCAGCGTTTTGACATTGCCCAGGCTAGCGTCGAGAGAAGAATCGGCGGCAGTCAATGCTTTCAAATTTTGAATGAGCTCCTTGGCAGAGGCGACCAATTTGGGAATTTCTGCGCTGGCATCGCCAACCAACAGCGTCCGCGCCGCACCGTCCTCAAGCGCGGGATCGGTCAAAATTCCGCTGTAAGCGCGCAGGCGCGTGCTCCCTACCAGCCCGCGCTCGAGTGTGAAAATACTGGTCGTACGCAGCCAATGAGCGTCTCGTCGGGGTATTTCCATAATCATTCTGGCATTGCCCTCCGGGCTTAATTCGATCTGGCTCACACGACCCACCGGAAAGCCAGAAAAAGTCAGATCCATGCCAACCACCACACCTTCGGAATCATCGGCTACCAGTACGAGTTTTTGTGTTGCCTCAAACACGCCTCGGGCATACATCAAATAAACAATTGAGCCACCGACCAGCAATATCATCAGTAGCAGCAGCAGCGCCGCTTTAAACTGAAGACCGGATGAATCGTTGACGGCCACGGGCGGTTCAGCAGGGGTTTCGTTCATAGGCCAATAAGTTAGTAATAATTAAACATAAGCGACGCCACCTCAAGCAGCAGAATCACCGAAAACAGCCGCACCATACTGGCCAGCTCACGCGCCGCTTTCGAGCGGCCTTGCAGCACGTTGTCGACGCTATCGTAAACAGCCGACGCCATCGGGATGAGCGATACCGCCAGACTGAACGCCAGCGTTTTCATCACTAATATGATCGAAACGGCAGGGCTGAATACTTGGCCAACCACCCTCGTGTAGCCCCCAAAACCCCACGGCGTGAACCCGTAAATATTTAGATAAGCCAGTCCTAATGACATCACGCAGCTGACCGCTACCAGCATCAGCACCGAAAATACGCCGGCCATGACACGGGGCAAAACCTCGCGCTGCATCGGCTCTATGGCCTGGCCTTGTAAGGATTGCAACTCACCGCGCCTGCGCATTTCAGCTAATTCAACGCCATCAGGTAATGTGCAGCGTAGCGCCACAAACACCGCCGCAGTAATCGGAATAAGCTCCAGCACCAGGACGCGAACAACCATCTCCAGCGCAAATTTCGATAGGCCATAGCCCAACGCCGTGACAACCACAATACGAATCAGCACGACGCTGACCAGCGCGCACAGCACGGTAAACCATAATAAATTAGCGCCCAGCCCAGTCACCAGCTGCTTTGCAATGGCATCACGGTTATCGCGCCGGTATGTCGATGGCGACATAGCCAGCGATAACATCATTGCCGCGAAATGAAGTGTCCGCCCTGCCCTCGCCAACCAGCCAAGCGTGAGCTGATTGAGACGCCGAAGGTGCCTGAGCCCGGCACCTGCCTTGTCGAAAACTCTGCCTGATAATGACGCTTGCGGATCCATGACAAGATAGTAGCAGTGAATCAGCTGACGCCAACACTGATGATCTGCACGCAAATCGACATAGTGAGGTTAAATCCGTTAGGTTTCGGCATTTTTTCCCTCATTTGCAAAATAATCGGCAAGCCAGCCTCGATAAAACCAGGCACACCAGACAAAAATCGCTTAAGACAACCAATCTTTGCCCAGCGCGTTAATATTCTGGATAACGCAAAATGCAATTCGCACCGTCACATTCGATTTCAATTTTTATTCCTGGAGAACCAGTATGACCAACAAAAGTATTGCAGCCCTCACCATGACGGCAGTTGTTTTCATTTCAGGTGCAGCGCATTCATCAGAGGAGCTATCAAAAAAATCGGGATGTAATTCATGTCATGCCGTTGATAAAAAATTAGTAGGCCCCGCGTTCAAAGACGTTGCCGCCAAATACAAAGGCCAAAAAAACGCAGACACCATGCTCGCCGTGAAAGTCAAAAAAGGCGGCGCTGGTGTGTGGGGTGTGATTCCCATGCCGTCGAACGCAGGCGTGTCTGATGAGGATGCCCTGACCTTGACAAAATGGGTGCTCGCGCAGTGACCAGGTCACGACAATAACGTCTCGCCCCGGCAAGTCTTAGCCATAAAGTTTAATCACTCCGTGTGGTTTGGCCAGTGCATTTCGAGCGGGCAGGAACGATAGCCAGAAAATTGTCGTTGGGTTAGTTAAAATAGGAAGATGAATTTTCCATTTCCACTTTCCCCGCTCTATCCCCTTGCGCGCGCTGCACTTTTCAAACTAGATCCGGAAGTCGCCCACAACGTCGCGCTTCACAGCCTGAAAACGCTTGAAACCGCGCATCTGGCGGGCTTCTTGGCCTCACGAGTGCATGCGCCTCGCGAAGTATTCGGCCTTCAATTTGATAATGCCGTGGGTCTTGCCGCCGGCCTCGACAAAAATGGCGAATATATTGATGCGATGGCCGCGCTTGGCTTTGGCTTCATCGAAGTCGGCACGGTTACACCCCGCGCGCAGCCAGGTAATCCGAAACCGCGTATGTTTCGCTTAACCGAACACGAGGCCTTGATCAACCGGCTGGGCTTTAACAATGGCGGGCTGGATGCCTTTTTGGAAAACGTACAACGCGCAAAATACAAAGGTGTACTCGGGCTCAACATTGGCAAAAATTTTGATACCTCAATTGAGAATGCGGCCGATGATTATGTAACTTGCCTGCGCGGGGTCTATCCTCATGCGAGCTACGTGACCATCAATATCTCTTCACCTAATACCAAAGGCCTGCGTGATTTGCAGGCTGCGGCCCAGCTGGAAAAGCTGCTGTCGACACTGCAAGCTGAAAAGAACAAATTAGCCAAAAAACACAAGAAACAAGTGCCGCTACTGCTCAAAATTGCGCCTGATCTTGATGGCGCAGCCATCAAGGATATTGCGGGCTTGCTTTTGCAGTATGGATTTGATGGCGTGATCGCAACCAATACGACGATTTCGCGCGACGCAGTGCGCGGGCACAAACATGCCGCAGAGACCGGCGGCTTGTCCGGACAACCCGTGTTCTCGCCATCAACTGAAATCTTGCGCCAAATGAACAAGGCGCTAAAAGGTCATTTGCCGATCATTGGCGTAGGCGGCGTAATGAGCGCTGAGAACGCGCGGCAAAAAATAAATGCTGGCGCATCGCTCGTGCAGATTTATACCGGTTTCATCTACCACGGGCCGCAATTGATTCGAGATTGCGCGCTGGCACTGAAATAACAGCCCGTTAACGTAATGGCATGTCCAGATGACTTCGCGCCCCACTCACTATTCCTCACCGACTTATGTTGACGACGGAATCATTTACCATTGCGCGCCCAATATGCTTGCCGCCGTTCCACGATCAGCCAGTGTGGCGCTGTCAGCCGCCATACTTCCTTACATATTGTCGCTCGCTAATCACGGTCTGTTGCAGGCAATGCGCGATAATAAGGGCTTCAGCAAAAGCCTACAAATTCATGCTGGGAGTGTTACCCGTGCTGCGGTTGCTGCTAAATTAAATTTACCCCTGACGGATCTCGATGTCATCCTGTTTGCCTGCTAAGCGCGCGGAAAAGTGACCATTAACGTGACTATAAACGTGACTATAAACGTGACGATAAACATGACCACACTCGCGCAAAAAATCGATGCCCTCCTACCGCAAACGCAATGCACGCAATGCGGTTATGACGGTTGTATGCCCTATGCAGAAGCTATCGCAAATCTTGGCGCGGCCATTAATCGCTGCCCGCCCGGTGGTGATGCAGGCATCGACGCAATTGCCGCCTTGCTCGGTCAGCCCATCACGCCGCTTGATCCTTCGTGTGGCAGTCATCTGCCGCATCGCGTTGCCGTCATTGACGAGGCCGCCTGTATTGGCTGTGCCAAATGTTTGAAGCCCTGCCCGACAGACGCCATCATTGGTGCGAACAAATTCATGCACGCGGTCATTGCGTCGCTTTGTACCGGCTGTGAGCTATGCATTCCGCCGTGTCCAGTAGACTGCATAACGATGGTCATAGACGAGCAATTTTCATCGCCAGTCGATGCAATGCTGGCGCGTGAGAGATTTCGTTTTCACAATTTTCGCATTGTGCGCGATGCTCGCGAGCGCAGTGAGGGCCTGGCCGCCAAAGAGCGTGCGGCGCTACATGGCTAACCTTCCACAAACTTTTTTAACAATCTCTTGCGTCAGTTTCCAGATTCATTTTCATTCGCGCTTTAAAACACACTTTAAAACGCGCTTTAAACATATTTCCAAATAATTTTTCCAACGAATTTTGTAACGAGTCCTTCACCGATTTTTCCGCCATGGCCCTCATGAAACCCGCTCAGCGCCACGAATTTTTTCGTCGCATGCAAGAACTCAACGCGCACCCCAAATCGGATTTGCAATATTCAACGCCGTTTGAGTTGCTGATTGCCGTAATACTTTCTGCACAAGCCACCGACAAAGGCGTGAACGTCGCGACCGCAAAACTATTTCCCGTCGCCAACACCCCGCAAAAAATCGTCAAGCTGGGCGACAAAAAGCTGCTCGGCTATCTTCAAACGATTGGCCTGTTTCGCATGAAAGCAAAAAACGTCATGGCCACCTGCAAGATGTTGATTGAGCTGCATAGCGCCGAAGTGCCGAACACGCGCGAAGCGCTGGAAGCCCTGCCTGGCGTGGGTCGCAAGACCGCGAACGTGGTCCTCAATATTGCATTTGGTCAGCCGACGATGGCGGTGGATACGCACATTTTTCGCGTCGGAAACCGCATGGGCTTGGCGCCGGGCAAAGACGTGGTGGCGGTAGAGATGAAGCTGTACAAAAATATCCCTGCAGAATTCATGCAGCACGCCCATCATTGGTTGATTTTGCATGGCCGATATACTTGTGTGGCGCGCAAGCCCAGGTGCGGCGAATGTGTGGTGTTTGATCTTTGCGGGTTCAAGGACCGCGCTTCATTTCGCGCGGCGGCGCTAGGTGCAAACGAATAATGTTCAACCCTTCCCGCGATCAGGCACGTGATTTTCTGTTTGAAGCTTGGCGCAAATACAACGCGCGCGAGCCACATAATCCGCTATCGGCGCTTGAAACCATCGCAGTCGGAATTATTGGTCGCCACCCCGAATATCACGCGCTGCTGGTGAAGCGCGATCACTTTGTTGATCGCGATTACGCGCCCGAATTTGGTGACACCAATCCTTTTTTGCATCTATCAATGCACTTGGCGATCCAAGAACAAATCGCGATCGACCAGCCGCGTGGCATTAAAGCTGCGCATCAAAAATTGACTGCCAAGCTAGGCTCAGACCTTGATGCCGAACACGAAATCATGGACTGCCTCGCTGAAATGATTTGGCAAGCGCAGCATGCAAAATCTGCCCCTAGTGCCGAAATTTATTTAAAATGTCTGGAGTCAAAATTGATAGGTGTTGGGTAACAATTGTGTGATTTGGCGACATGAGTGTGGCAACCTGTACAGCGCAAATCAGACATCAGATCGACATCGCCGACGTGAAATAAACTGCAGGCCGTTCAACATTAAGCAATGAAAAAAAATCCAACAATAGCTTACGGGTTATTCAGATAAAAAGTGAATAGCTTCGCGCTTAGCGCCTACAATCTTTCGCTCGAAGAGTGCGCGTTGCTGAAATCGCTAGTGATCCTGGCGGCACAGAAGACACGTGCGCCATGGACGTGGACAGACGATATCGCCAGCGCTGATGTGGTCGTCACCACGGGCACCACAGCGGGACGGTTATCTGCCCACGAAGATACGCTGAGGGCAATGGGTGGGCCGCCGCATCCTGTATTTATCATCGACGCAAACGCGCCCGACATCACAGATCGGTTGGTGCTGCGTCGCCCCCTACGGCTGGGCGACATCGGTCATCGTCTGGAAGCCGCTCAGATCATGATTCAATCGAGACGCCTTATCGATTCCAAAGCCGCGATTCTGCCACAGGGTTTGGTGTGGGTAGAGCCGCATCCTGATCCTGTGTCCGTTATTGACATCACCAGCATCGATGAATCGGGTAGCCCGATTCAGCACCATACATCGCTGTATTCGGCTGTCGCGTCAGCCTATGAGGTGCAACGCGAGGGCGTGTTTTCGATTCGTGGTCGCCTGTGGGAGACTATTTATGTGCTGCCTGCCAGACGACAATTCTTGAGCCTCACGGATCATTGGGCGGATATTCACGCAGGCGTGGAAAAATTACGCTCCACGTTATCGCATCACTCGGGCTCGGTGGTGGTTGAAGAAGTCATCGATATTAATTTGCTGTGCAATGTGTTGCGTCGTCGCCCCGAACCCGGCTATCGATTGATTTGGCTGTCCGCGATTACCTTGCCACCTAATTTTCAGACGCAATATATTGATCCGGGCAAATACTATTTACTAAAACGGTTGCCCGATTTTCACGATTTGATGCACAGCGAAGCGGATTTGCGCATGGCGGCGATATTGCTGGAAACACCTCTAAATGCGCGCGGCTTGTCGTTGCTGGCAGGTGCAAGTTTGGCCGGCGCACGTTCGTTTTTAATGGCTTGCTACGCCTCCGGGCTACTGCTATCGCGCTCATACGAAACCTTGGCCGCGGCGACTTAAAATATATGCCGTCATGTTGAAGAAATATAGCCAATCAAAATACGGCGTGAAAACTACGCGTCGACAATAAAAAACCGCCAACTAAGTGGCGGTTTTGTGCGGGCGGAAATCGAGCCCAGCCCTAAAATTTTCCTAATATTTCATTTTCAGTTCAGACTTTTGACTCGAAAAATACGCCGCCAAGTCTAGAATGTCTTGTGGCGATAGCGCACCCGCAAAGCCATTCATCGATGCATTCTTGCGCTTGCCCGTTTTGTATTGTTGAAGCGCGGCCACAATGTAGTCCTGATGTTGTCCGCCGATCATGGGGTATTCCGGCAGAATTGGTTTTATGCCGCCTTCACCGTGACAGCCTTTACAAACCGCCGCTTTGGTCTCGCCCGCCTCGACACTACCGCTGGCGTGCGCGGTGGAAATTACGAGCAGTGACGCCGTTACTGACCACATTAAACCTGCAAATTGTTTTCTCATCATTCGTTCCCTATTTCGATTTTCTATAGTTCATTTCGGCTTATTTTGCCTTGCCAAACGCTGGATTCGCGTAATACGCAGCAATATCCAAAATCTCTTTTTCTGTCAACGCGGTGGCCAATCCCACCATCGTCTGATGATAGCGATTGCCCGCTCGATACGATTTAAGCGCAGACACCAAATAGGCTTCGCTCTGACCGCCAATGCGTGGCACTTGGTAAACCTCTGGATACGCGGTTTTAGTCCCGGGCATGCCGTGACAACCGGAACATATCGCGACCGCTTTACCTTGTCCCGCAGTCGGATCACCTTTGGCTGCGGGTGCCTGCGCTGATGCAACTGAAGAAGCAAATGAAACCGCAAATACTGACGCGCAAGAAAGGAGAATTAAAAGTTTTTTCATATTGTAGGGAGAAAATTATATTGTACGGACGCAAATTGGCTGTCTTTGTTTACGCTCCGATGGAAAAACACCCAAAAGCAAACAAAACAAGCAAAAACACGAAAGATCGCAAGCGCGCGCTGGAGATACAAAAACCCAGCTTTAAATGAAGGTTAAATTACTCTCAGTGAATCAGGATAATTCGTCCTGAACACCGTCAGATTTGAGCAATACACCTGATTATTAAGCAAAATTTATTTGAAACTCAATAACAAAATCAAGCACTTGCGAATTGTATCATGTCGCTTCAAGAACCACACCCGCGCGTGTTCAAAAAACCATTTTTGAATATAACAGGCTTCACCAAATTTGCACTATCCCCAAAACTATCCGACATGAGCTTGCCTAAGCTTTTATTGCGCCTGTCAGAACATTCCATACCGCTTTTCCGCCGCTCGCCTTGTCGATGCGTGCAACGTGCTCTGCGTGCTTAATCATTTCAGATTCGCTAGCACGCACCACTTTCAATTTGGCTGGCCGTATGGTGGGCTGTCCATTCAGCCCGGCACTCGACCCCACACCAGTTGAAGCGTCGATCCCAATCGCCAAACTATCCTGTCCGCGCGTCATCGCGATATAAACATCGGCCAGCAATTCAGCATCGACCAGCGCGCCGTGCTTTATGCGGCTACTATTATCGATTTCGTAACGCTCACAAAGAGCATCCAGCGTATTGCGTTTCCCCGGGTGCAATTCGCGCGCCATCGCCAGCGTATCGGTCACGGTACAAATAGTAGTGATCGGCGGTTTAGCCACGCGCCTCAATTCGGCATTTAAAAAACCCACGTCAAACGGCGCGTTATGAATGATGAGTTCGGCACCAGCGATGTAGTCCAAAAAAGCTTGTGCTATTTCGGCAAATTTTGGTTCATGTTCCAAATCCTCAATCTTGATACCGTGCACCTGTGTAGCGCCCTCATCAATGGCGCGCTCGGGATGAATGCGTCGCTCAAACGTTCGCTTGGTCAATCGACGATTGATCATTTCAACACAGGCTAGTTCAATAATACGGTGGCCTTGATCTGGATAGAGGCCGGTCGTTTCCGTATCCAGAAAAACTTGACGCCCGCTCATACTTTTGTGCCCGATTTCAATATTAATTCCACGCCACGATTGGCCAATTGATCCGCGCGCTCGTTTTCCGGATGCCCCGAGTGGCCCTTGACCCAGCGCCAATCGACATCATGCATGGCAACCAATTTATCGAGTGTCTTCCACAGATCATCATTTTTCACCGGCTGCTTCGCGGCGGTTTTCCAGCCCTTTGCCTTCCAGCCGTCGATCCATTCCATCATGCCCTTCATCACATACTGTGAATCGGTATGAATGAGTACCTCGCAGGGGCGCGTGAGCGCTGAGAGCGCCTGAATCACGGCGGTCAACTCCATGCGATTGTTGGTGGT
>JANYGV010000117.1 GCA_025359285.1 Burkholderiales bacterium | reverse complement strand
GACCGTGAAACGACGTAGCGCCGATGATAGTGCGGTATACCCGTGCGAAAGTAGGTCATCGCCAAGACCCATTTGTAAACATAAACGCCCCTACTCACCCAGAGTCGGGGCGTTTGTGCTTCTATAACCAGTGGTTTATGTGAGGGCTGAATCGATTTCTATTTCGAAGCGCACGCCTTTGCCATCGGGAAGGTTTATCGCACGAACATATCCGGCGTGAAAATCGACAATGATTTTAACGATATAAAGCCCTAGTCCCAAATGCCCGGTCTGTGAAGCGGAGCGCTTGCGGTCAGTCACCATAGACGCGAATAGCTGCGCAGCAATTGGCTCGGACAGTGGCAGCCCATTATTCTCAACGCTTAAAATTAGCCGCTTCCCCTTAGCTTGCACTGAAATGACGATTGCTGTGTTTGGCGTCGCGAAATCAATCGCATTTTGAACGAGCTTATCGATTAGTTGTGCAATTGCATCCGCCACACCATAAACAAGCACCGGCGAGCCTACGAGGTTACTAATAAACTGCTGATTGGCGTAGGCCGTACGATAACCGGCCACACAGCCGGCGACCAATAAATCAAGGTCAAACGTTTCGCGATCCGCTCCCTGTAGAAATTGCTCAAGCTGACTCGCTTCGGACATGCGCGAAATCAAATTGGCTAAACGTTTAATGCCTTCATCTGCGCGGCTGATGTAGACCATATCTGTTTCCACCTGCTTCGAAACTCTCAAGTTATCGAGAGAAGATCGAATCACAGCAACCGGCGTTCGCAACTCGTGCGACAGGCGTGCAGCCATTTGTTCAAGATAGTTGTTATAGCGCTTCAAGCGAATCAAAATTTCTTCAAGCGTACCAGCGAGCGCGCCAATTTCATCTCGTGATGTCGCTCCAGAAATAAAGCCGGTAATTCGACCATGCGAATCAATAGCCCCGTCTGCCTCAGATCTCAAACGACGCACTCTGTATGCTAGACGCCAAGCAAAAATCATTAGTACTACAAACCCAACAAAAAAAATCAATATAGTCATCCCCAGCAACGCTTCAACGCCCGCTGCTTTAATCGATCTACTGCTGCGATCCGATTCTTCAACAACCACCGCGCCAACAATATTGTCGCCCAGCCATATGGGCTGCGCAGCGGATTGAACCAAAGTCGAGTCCGACTTTGTATGTCGACTTTCTACACTCGCCTGCCCGTTCAATGCGCGGTCAACCTGGGCCAGCACCGCTTGCGATACCGCGTCGCTATCTTCAACAACTGCAGCTGACTCCGTATTACCAAACTGTTCCACAAGTGGGCGCACGGACGCTCGATAGGCCCATTGAAACCATGTCACGACACTTCGCTTCGCCTCGTCTCGACTATTTTTTAAACCAGTTTGCCCATTCAAATTACCTTCTAAACCGCGCACTACCAAGCGCGAATCAATCACCCAAATTCTTGCCCCGTCTTTTGCCACAATGGCCAACAAACGCTCAATTGCCTCCGATTGCTGATAACTCTTGCCAAGTGCTGCTGCCAACGTGGAATCGCTATTGCCCACAACACTGATCAGCCGACGTTGTTCAATTTCTTCTGCGCTTAAAGCGTTGTCGCCAGTTTGCTGTCCGCCCATTAAATCGGGACGCTCAGAAAGTGAGGCAGAAAGAAATCGTGCCGCGCTTAGTAAAACCTGCTGCTGTCCATCGCGCAAATAACCTTCCATTTCCACTACAAATCTAAAGCCAATAAGTGGAATGAGCAGCAGCACAAGCGAGACATAAAACAGTTTGGCTCGGATACTAACCAAGAACACCGGAAGTTTCAGCTGACTAACCATTCATTTCAAACGTGGAGTATGAACAACAACTCGCGTCAAGCTTTCCATCGGTAGCCCATGCCATAAACCGTTTCTATTTCATCAAATGAGGCATTGACCGCCACGAACTTTTTGCGGATTCGCTTCATGTGTGAAGTGATGGTGTTGTCGTCCACCGTCAGCTCTGCTTCGCGCATGAGTTGGTCGCGACTCTTTACGTGGCCAGGAAATTTGACAAGTGCGTGAATCATCCAAAATTCAGTCACCGTCAGCACGACATCAACACTTTTCCATGAAATCGAAAGCCGATTGATATCCAGAATTAAATCTCCTCGGTGCAATGTATCCTCCGCACGCGCGGGTAGTCGAAGCGCTTCGAGACGGCGGAACAGTGCGGCTATTCGAGCCAGCAAATGCGGCATGCTCACGTCCTTTGTCACATAATCGTCTGCGCCTAATCTGAGCCCAGAAACAATGTCAATGTCGCCATCGCGCGCTGACAAGAAAATGATGGGCAACGTTGCTGACAAGGCGCGTAATTCCCGACATAACGTAAAGCCGCCATCCGCCTCGTCCCCAAGCCCAATATCAAGGACCGCCAAATCAGGCAGTCGCGTGCGCAGTACCGACATGGCATCGGCGCGCGATGCAAACGCCGCTACCTCATAGCCGCTACGTGTCAGCGCGTCTGCATAATTCTGGCGAATAAGTGAATCGTCCTCCACTATCGCGATCCGCTTCTGCATATTTATTTTTCCGAATAGTAGTCAAATTTAACTATACCGGAACCGAACTTCTCCACCGCGTACCCGCACCACATACCCTTATTTCGACACAATCCACCACATTTTCGCCACCGCACCAGCCCCAAATCTGTCTGTTTTACAGCGCTCAATAGCTACATCCCAGAGATCACAAAGCAATAAAGCGAAGTATGAAGAAATGCAGCATCGCGTTAGTTCAGACAAAAGGATTGAGATAAAAGGAGCGCTATATGAACATCACATCTTCATCTGCCAATATTCCAGCTACGAACAATCCCCATGGCGCGTTTCCTGCGCCGTCAGTGCAATCACAACCATCTTTCGCGCTCCGAGATTTTCTAAAGATGCTGGCGGCGGCAATATTGTCAGGTGTGGGAGTCAGTGTCGTCGTCGTCGGCTTGGCATTAATGCTTGCAAACAGCGCCGACGCTGGGACATTGCAGAAAAATACAATATCAAATGCCTTATCAACACAGTTGAGACAAGTCGCGCCGGCACTATTTAGGTCCCGCGTAGGCGGCTTATATATCAGCGGTGACCGTGATCGAGAGCCTGTCGACGCCGTTGAACGTGACTGGCGGGTGAGGATTGATGACGATACCGCTGAAGTGCGGGTCAAGCAAACATTCCTATTGCCTGCTGATGAGCCAACCGCCGCATTTTATGAAGCTAGCTTGCCGCCAAACGCCAAGTTGATTGGACTCAAAGCGCACGCGTCACAAAAAATATTAAGCGGAAGAGTGCTGGCAACGAACGATTTTACGGGCATGAACCGCGACGAACTAAACAAATTAAAGCGTCACGGCGTGTTGATTATGTGGAATGACGAAGGTATGTTTTCCACAGATCAGATCATAAATTTGATACCGAATGAAACGGTGGTGATCGAATACACTTATTCGGTAAGCACACACGTTGAGAACGGACCAAACGAGCTCAACCTTACGCTTAGTGCGCAGGAAAGCGAGATGTTTGTTGCTGCCAGACCAAATCTGGCGAGCGGCACCATTTGGGTTGTGTGGGTAGGTAAGCAACCCAAACGTTTGATTAATTTGCATTCCGGGATGCCAACCGATGTGGCGCTAGAGGAGTCTGCACAAGGCATTACTGGCTCGTCGTGTTTTACGCCGTCACTCGCTCCCGCCACGATCATGAAATTTACTTGGGAAATGGACTCACCATTTTCGAACCCACGCAGCGCAAATCGCTAGTTGCGTGCGCAGCAATGCGCACAAAAAAGAACCTCGGAGCCGGACGCCTGCATGCATTGCTGGTTGGTATTAGGCAGGCGTCCTCTGGGCCAATATAGTTTCGTGATTTTCAATCTATAAATTGCCGCAACGCCGTGTTCCGGTTCGCGTTCAAGCAAGCTTCCAAACCGAATAAAAGTACTGTATATTTATTCAGTAATAATTATTCTCTGTTTGAAAGTTCGTACTAAAGGCGAATATGTCACTTCCCTCGACCAACCGTGCAACTGGATTTCATCGCGATCAAACATTTAAAGGGCGCGGGGCGGCGCTTAACATCGAAGGTCGGTTTGAGCGCTGGCAGCGGGAAGCATTTGATGATGGTTGGCAAGAACCATCATCTGATGATGGTGGGCCTCCACCACCGAAAACAGTCGTTACGCGCGAAATCGCCAAGTCGATCATTACGGAAAACGATTCACCCGATATTCCATTTCGTTATTCTGTAAACCCTTATCGCGGCTGCGAGCACGGTTGCATTTATTGTTTCGCGAGGCCAAGTCATGCCTACCTTGGTTTGTCGCCGGGACTTGATTTTGAAACTCGTATTTTTGCCAAGGTAAATGCGCCCGAATTATTTCGCGTAGAGCTGTCAAAACCTCATTACCGTTGTGACGTAATTAGTTTGGGCATCAACACAGACGCCTACCAACCCTGCGAACGCGAATATAAAATCACACGACAATTGCTTCAGATCGCCAATGAATTTAATCAGCCAATAGGCTTGATCACAAAATCGGCCTTAATTGAACGTGACCTCGATATTTTGGTGCCCATGGCGGAGCGAAATTTGGTTCACGTAACACTTTCTGTGACGACTCAAGACCACCATATTTCACGTTATCTCGAGCCGCGTACTGCCGCCCCTGCTCGGCGCATGCAGGTCATTAAAACGCTTTCTGCGGCCGGAATACCGGTAGGCATTAATGTGGCACCCGTTATCCCGTTTCTCACCGACCATGAGTTGGAAAGCTTGCTAGAAACAGGACGCCGTATGGGCGCCACGACCGCAGGGTACGTGCTTCTGCGGATGCCGTGGGAGTTAAAAGAATTGTTCCGCAATTGGTTGCAGCAGCACTTTCCGCTTAAAGCTGAACATGTCATGTCACGCGTTCAGGAAATGCGCGGCGGTCACGATTTTGCAAGAGACAATGATCCGAATTTCGGCAGCCGCATGGTCGGACAAGGCATCTTTGCCGAATTGCTGCGCCAGCGGTTTGTCAAAGCCTGCACGCGTTTTGATCTTAACAACCAAGGGCGGAAAAAAATTCAACAGCTGGATACCTGCCAATTCACCGTTCCCGGGCGACCCGTGCAGGGCGCTCTTTTTTAATTGCCCCCACTTTCGATACGCGAGTGCGATAATTCCTGATTCGTATTTTCAGGATTGTTCGCCGCCATGAACGCGCTATCGAATGCCCTCCCAGATAAATTGCCTGTTTCGTCGTTGCCAGATGTTTGCAATGTGCCCCACCATTCGGCCTCTTTTTCCGCAATGCGCGCATCCTTTTTGTCCGATGAAGATGAAACGCTAGAGTTTTTACTCGAGATCGCAACGCTTGACAGCGATGCGAACGCAAATGTCCAAGCCAGTGCGCGATCATTGGTGGGGTCTGTCCGCAGCCGTCAAAAGCAAAACGTGGGTATGCAATCTTTTCTGACGCAATATGATCTTTCTACCCAGGAAGGCGTATTGCTCATGTGTGTGGCTGAAGCGCTGCTCCGTATTCCTGATGCGGCTACTGCCGATAAATTGATCAAAGATAAATTTTCGCAGGGCGATTGGAATAAACACCTTGGTGCATCCGACTCATTGCTGGTGAATGCGGGCACCTGGGGCATGATGTTAACGGGTAAGCTCGTGTCGGTAAATCCTGGCAGCGTGGCGGATGTAGGCGGTTGGATTTCCCGCCTTGCGGCGCGTGCGGGTGAGCCCATTGTGCGCACGGCGCTCCGTCAAGGTATGAAGCTGATGGCCGAGCAGTTTGTGATGGGGCGTGATATCCAGGAGGCGCTTAAACGCTCAGTGTCGGACGATCAAAAATCGTATCGACACTCCTTCGACATGCTAGGTGAAGGAGCAATGACGGCGGCCGACGCAGAACGTTATTTCGTAGCGTACCAAGACGCCATCAAAGCTATTTCTGGCTATGCAAAATCTGCGGGATCGGTTTTTAAGGCACCAGGAATTTCGGTAAAATTATCTGCACTTCATCCACGTTACGAGCTCGCACACCGCGCCCGAGTCATGACAGAAATGTTGCCTAAAGTTATGAAGCTTGCCGAAATGGCCCGCGACGGTGGTATCGGCATTACGCTTGATGCAGAAGAAACTGAGCGCCTCGAGATTTCACTCGATATCTTCGCCGCAATTTATTCGGATGCGCGTTTTGCGGGTTACGAAGGCCTGGGGCTTGCCGTGCAAGCCTATCAAAAGCGTGCCAGCCATGTTGTCGACTGGCTGGCAACGCTGGCGCTTAAACATGGGCGTCGCATCATGACTCGTTTGGTCAAAGGCGCTTACTGGGATACAGAAATTAAGCGAGCCCAAATGCAGGGCTTTACGAACTATCCGGTGTTTACACGCAAGGCAAATACTGATGTTTCCTATCTTGCCTGTGCCGCCAAGATGCTGGCGCAACCGACGGCGTTTTACTGCCAATTCGCCACACATAATGCACATACTGTCGCCACCATCATGGAGCGCGCGACGACCGCAAACCAGTTTGAGTTTCAGCGCTTGCACGGTATGGGTATGGAGCTATACGATGCGGTTCTGTCCAGATCAAACGACACCCGCGCATACGCGTGCAGAGTATATGCACCCGTTGGCAGCCATGAAGATTTGTTGCCTTACTTGGTTCGACGCTTGTTAGAGAATGGCGCGAATTCCTCATTCGTTAATCGCATCGCCGATCCAGACGTGTCAATTGACGACGTGATAGCAGATCCCATTATCGCGTGCGAGAAAAATGTTTCCAAAGCCAATGCAAAATTGCCATTGCCGAAAAATCTATTTCAGGCGTCCCGCGTCCCGCGTAAAAATTCCGCTGGGTTTAGTTTTGCAGACGTTGCGGCGACAGATGCACTGATGGCGGAAATGGCACCTGTACTGGCCAACAACAGCTTCATGGCACGACCGCTTATCGCCGGTGTGCCCATGCGCGGTAGCCCTTCAAATGCATTGAATCCTGCGACTCTCTCAACGATTGGCAGCGTGGAAAACGCCGATGACGCGTTGCTGGATTTGAGTTGCGATATCGCGTCCAAGTGGCCTGGATTGCCCGGTGAGGAGCGCGCCATTATTCTGGAATGTGCCGCTGATTTGTTAGAGCATCGGCGAAGTTTTTTTATGGCGTTAATGGCAAAGGAAGCGGGCAAAACCATGCCGGATGCGCTGGGTGAAGTGCGCGAGGCCGCTGATTTTTGTCGCTACTACGCGGCACTGTGCCGTGAACACTTTTCGACGCCCGAGTCGATGCCCGGTCCGACCGGCGAATCCAATGAATTGCTGCTCACTGGACGAGGCGTATTCGCGGCCATCTCACCGTGGAATTTTCCACTTGCAATATTTTTAGGCCAGATTGCAGCAGCATTTGCAGCGGGAAATGCGGTTGTTGCCAAGCCTGCCGAACAAACCCCCATCATTGCATTTGAGGTGGTTAAATTATTGCTCGAAGCAGGCATGCCTAAAGATGCAATCGCACTGGTTCCGGGGCCCGGAGAAACCGTTGGCGCAAGATTGGTGGCTGATCCACGTATCGCGGGCGTCGTGTTTACCGGCGGCACTAATACCGCCCAAGCAATCAACCGTGCACTGGCTAATCGAGCCGGCCCCATCATTCCGTTTATTGCTGAAACGGGTGGCCTAAATGCAATGATCGCGGATTCATCCGCGTTGCCAGAGCAGGTCGTGAACGATGTGATTGCGTCCGCCTTTAACAGCGCGGGTCAGCGATGTTCTGCCCTGCGGATTTTGTGTGTGCAAGCCGATATAGCGCCGCGCATCATGGCACTGCTAAAAGGTGCGATGAATGAATTGCACGTGGGAGATCCGTCCAGACTGGATACGGATATCGGCCCGGTAATTGATCGTGACGCGCTTGACATGCTGATCTCGCATCGCGAGAAAATGGTGTCTGAATTTCCGCAAATTGGCCAAACCCGGCTGCCGCGCGAGGCTACAACCGGGCATTTTTTTGCACCTTGCGCGTTCGAAATTCCTACATTCGATTCTATTAAATCGGAAGTATTTGGGCCGATCCTGCATGTATATTCGTTTGCGGGTAAAAACTTGATGGAAGTCGTCGATCAAATCAACGCCAGTGGTTACGGTTTGACGCTTGGTATTCATTCACGGATTGAAGAAACAATCGCAGCCATCCGCGCACGGGCAAAAGTGGGCAACATATACGTCAATCGAAACCAGATTGGTGCGGTGGTTGGCGTACAGCCTTTTGGTGGTGAGGGTTTAAGCGGCACGGGGCCCAAAGCAGGGGGACCGCATTATTTGTTCAGATTTGCATCGGAACGTACGTTTACGGTCAATACCGCTGCGGCGGGTGGCAACGCTGCATTGATCGCAAGCTCCGAATAAATAGTTTCGAAAAAGTACTAAAATCGGCCCGAGTTACCAATCGGATGTGAGTAGGCAGATGGCACCCCATTGACGGCAAATGCGGCGTATGCATAGCGTCAGCATTGATTAGTTGAGGAGCAGTCGAGGCATGATTAAGTTTTTATATTCGTGTACGTGGACAATTTCGGCGGTCGTCACCGTAGCGGCTCTTTCAGGGTGTGCATCTGCTCCTGCAAACGAGATTGCGCCAGCACCCAGCGAAAATGTGACCTCTTTTTCAGCCTCCTTGGCATCCAATGGCCTACCGAGCGGATGGCAGCCTTGGATCATGTCGCGTCTGCTGAAGAAGACTGAATATAAAATTGTCCATGAGGCAGGCACGCCGATTTTGCAGGCGCAATCCGAGTCATCCGCCTCGGGTTTACTGCAGGAGGTGTCGATTGACCCGATTGTGAAGCGCTATATTTCATGGCGTTGGAAGGCACCCCAACTCATTGCCGGTGCAGACAACAGCCGGGGTAGCGCCGACGACTCCCCGGTGCGCGTGGTGATCGCGTTTGATGGGGATAAGAAAAAGTTCGACTTTGAGGATCGCGCGATGGCCGATATGGTGAGGCTATTTAGTGGTCGTGAAATGCCGTACGCGACGCTGATGTACATCTGGGAAAATAAATTGCCGGTAGGAACTGTGCTGGAAAACGCACATTCCAGCCGCGCCAAAATGATCGTTGCCGAGAGCGGCACCGCCCGAATCGGCCAATGGCTGACGATGACGCGTAACGTGCTGGAAGACTACCGAAAGGCATTTGATGAAGAGCCGGGCAAAATAATTTCAGTTGGCGTCATGACGGACACCAATACGACGGGCTCAAAAATCATGGCTTACTATGGCGATATTTTGTTTTCGAACAGCGTTAGCAGCGGCAGCGGAGCCAGCGGCTTGAGTCCTGCCATCACCGAGGGTGCGGTGAGATGATGCAACATGTACGTGCGGCAAGATCGCGCCATTATTTCGGGTACTAAAACTGCGTATTTGGATCATGTACAGCGCCCCACGTTATAAGGCTCATGAAGGGCGGAAGTACTCTTAATCATCCCACGGCTTGTCAATAAACTTTTTGCTAATAATTTACATAGCAGTCAATATTGAAATTACAGTTTTTTTACGCTAGCAGGCGCGTGTTCGCCCGATAGCAGCACCAGCATTGATTTTCCTTCTCCTTTCCAAAAATCAACCGCGTCCTGAAACAGTTCAATGACGGTTTCAAGCTGGCTTTCGTGATGCTCGGCAAAGCTGTCGGTATGGTCAAAGTAAATCGCGTAACCGCTTGAGTCCGCCCATTCCATATCAGTCAAACAATCGTAAAAGGCGTCCCAATTTTTTCCAAAGTGGTCGGGAAATTTCATTGCCACTGCAGCGTGATTCAGAAACTGGTCTTTCTTTTCTATTTTCTTGCCTTCAAGGTGATAAAAAGCCAGTGACTTTGTTCGCGATAGCTTCTCTAACTCTGCCACGCTTGCGTGTGCTTTGAGCCAATAGACCCCGCTGGGGCTGTCATGAGCGAATAGAGTGGTGAGTTCAGGCGAGGGCATGCGTACAGTCTCCTACAGTTTGATTTTACGAAACGTCGCGTAGTGGTCGTCGGTGTAGTAGCACTCAAATGTTTGCGTTTTTGGCGTGCCGCAAACGATACGCCGGGCACCGCGATTTTTTGAGCCCGGTGTTTTAACGGTGTATTCACGATAATAGCCGCGCGGCTGTTTTGGAAAAGCCTTTTCGCGGTTCGAAAAAGTCACGCCATCCTTCGAATAAGGAAACGGGCCACCCTTTGCAATAAGCGCCAATGTGGCACGTGCCTCTCTCGGTAGATCAGCTTCCAGCACGAGCGGAAAATCACGTGACATCACATCCGCGTCTGGCGCCCTTTCGCGTGCACCGACATCTCCATGCGGCCACATTACCAGCATTGCGAGTGAGGCAAGCAGCAATATCAGTAATAGGATTTTCAAGACTTTTGACATTTTCAACAAGGCAGCCTCGTCGGTAAAAAAGCGTTATAAATGAAAAATTAGGCTACCAGAGGAATGGCCAGTTACAGCTGACGTCGCTGTTGTTGATCTATGCTCTCGTCAATTCTGCGTATTAATTGCGTATTAATTGCGTGTTAATTGCGTGTTAATTGCGTATTGATCGCGTCTTAGCGTTGCGTATCAGCTCTGCGCTGTGTGTTTGTTCGGGCATTTCGGCTTGGTGCAGTCAGCGTACAAATAAAGCGAATGGTCGTGAATGTCAAAACCACGATCCTTAGCAATTTTTATTTGACGCTTTTCAATTTCAGGGTCGTAAAACTCTTCAACTTTTCCGCATTGTAAACAAACCAAGTGATCATGGTGGCTGCCTTCGTTTAACTCAAATACCGCTTTGCCGCTTTCAAAATGATGCCGCATGAGTAACCCTGCCTGCTCAAACTGGGTCAGTACGCGGTACACCGTGGCGAGACCAATATCTGCATTTTCATTCAACAATATTTTGAATACATCTTCCGCCGTCATATGGCGTTCAGTCGAATTCTGAAAAAGCTCAAGCACTTTCAAGCGCGGCAAAGTCGCTTTGAGGCCGGTACTGCGCAGTTCTTTGGAATCAGTCATGGCGATATAGTGGCAATGGGCAGTGGCAATGGCCAGTGGAAATGGGCAGTGGCAATAGGCAGTAGCAATATACAGGTTGGAAATAAATGTAAAACTAGCAGTGATGACGTTGACGTTCGCTAATCATAGCCCTTTTGGGGATGATCGCGTGATTTCCGTGGTGTCCATTGTCGCCCCGCCGCCGTGGCCGCCATTCCATGGTGTCAGGTATAATCGCGTGACATTTTAAGAGGAAGCAGCCATGGGTTTGGTCTCAAGACAGGCATTCAAATTTTTATCTGCCGCAATACTTGTTTGCGGCCTATCTGCCTGCGCAGGTTATGGCGTGCACAAGATCGATATCCAGCAAGGCAATCTTGTCACACAAGAGCAGCTATCGAAAGTCAAAACTGGCATGAACAAGGTGGACGTGAAAAACATCCTTGGCACGCCATTGCTACAGGATGTTTTTAATGGCAACCGTTGGGATTACATATTTAGCGACGATAGGGGAACCAAACTGGGCCCATTTGGCCGCGACCTCCAAAAATTCAAGGTAACGATCGTATTTATTAGTGATGGCGTTTCCAAAATCGAGGGCGAGGGTTCGCCGATTGAGATCTTGACCGGTGGCGGCGAAAAGCGTGTGGTGCCGAATACGTTGCCGCCCGGCGCACCTACCCCTCCGCCAAAATCTTAAGGCTCCTACGCCATGCTGAAGGTGGCCATAGCAGGCACGGGAGGGCGTATGGGAACGACGCTAATTGCGGCCGCACAGGAAGTATCGGGCGTGCAGTTAGTGGCAACTATCAGCCGCCACAGCAGTGATGATGATGTTGATACAGCCTTATCCAGCGCAGATGTGCTGATAGATTTTACGAAACCAGATGCCACACTCAATTATTTAGCAATTTGCAAACAGCATGGCATCAGAGCTGTCATTGGAACGACCGGATTTAGTGCCGAACAAAAGCAGCAAATCCAAGCCTTTGCACAAGACATCGCCATCGTATTTGCACCCAACATGAGCATTGGCGTGAACGTCAGCCTGCAACTGGTCGAGGCGGCCGCCAAAGCGCTTGGACTTGGCTACGATATCGAAGTATTTGAAGCGCATCACAAACTGAAGTTGGATTCACCTTCCGGCACCGCGCTGGCTTTGGGTGAAACGGCGGCCATGGCTCGCGGCCAAACTTTAGCGGATGTTGCAATCTATGATCGACATGGGATCTCGACCGAACGTAGGCGCGGCAGCATCGGTTTTTCGGTGGTGCGGGCGGGCGACATCATTGGTGATCACACGGTATTTTTTGCGGGTCCAGGCGAGCGCATTGAAATTACCCACAAATCGTCTTCACGCGCGACCTACGCGCAGGGGGCGATACGAGCAGCTCATTTTTTAATTGATAAAAAGGTCGGGTTGTTCGATATGCGTGATGTGTTAGGTCTTCGATGAACACGGCTGCCTGCGCATTGAGCGGCAAGGAAATTGCTCTTTAGAGCGCATTCGGGTACAATGTTGACTTAATCGCGAAGCAACAAAAACGCGGGAAAGTGCCGGGCTTGAGTCAATCGCCCACTGGCCTTTCCCTTTTTTTATGCCCACGATTTCCCTCAAGTTTTTCGTGGAGATGCCCTTGTTGAAGCCGAATTCATTCCCCGCCCTCCTAGTTCTTGCAGATGGCTCGGTATTTAAGGGTATTTCTATTGGTGCACTTGGACACGCCGTTGGCGAAGTGGTGTTCAATACCGCCATGACTGGCTATCAGGAAATCCTGACCGACCCGTCCTACATGGGGCAAATGGTCACGTTGACCTATCCGCACATCGGCAACACCGGCATCAACCCCGAAGACGGCGAATCGAACAAAACTTACGCCGCCGGTTTGAT
>JANYGV010000105.1 GCA_025359285.1 Burkholderiales bacterium | reverse complement strand
CAGCGCTAGCCACGGCGTCTTCGATTGCCACGACCAATTGCCTAACGCGGTGCCATAAAACTCCATCGTCAACGCCAAAACATACATCGTCGCGTACAGCGATTTTGCGCGGCCAATGAACATGCAGACGATAAACACGCCATGCAAAACTACGCCAAATCGGTCAAAACCGGCGACCCACGCATACACTGCCCAGGCACTGGCGAGCGCGGCAATCGCCGCCGCGGCGCGCAGATTCACGTAACGCGATGCGAGCAGCCCCAGTGTCATCAGCAGCGCATGTCCCGGTGGCACAAACAGCGGCACGTTATGAAATTGGTAATCGTAGATTCCCCAGACCAGCGAAAGAATAATTTCGCCAAAGCCTGCCATCGCGGTTGCCAAAATTATGACGCGGCGTTCGTCGCGTCTGGCGATTTTATAAAGCCATGCCCAGACCATGAAGGTCCAAATGATGGCGGCCATCTGGCCCGGCCATTTGAAGGCGGCATCGATGGCCAAGCCGCCTGCGATCACCGCGACGATATTGAGGGCGACAAATATTCGCGTGCGTGCTGGGGCTCGCTGCCATAGCAGCATCATGGCTTTGCCTTCGTATTCGCCTGCCTCAGCACATCGAGATCGACATCCAGATAGCGATACGGCTCGCTGGAAAATGGATGCTTTTTGTATCCCAGCACCCACGGCTGAATCAGGATCGTGCCGCGTTTCAGCGTATTGACCCGCCACGGGTTATAGACCCACAACAGCCGCACCATGCGCTGATACAGCGCAGTTCGGTCGGCGCTATCGGGCATGACTCTGACTTTTTCATACAGCGCGTCGTATTCAGGCAGGCTGAACAGAGCGTAATTTGCGCCGCCAATCGATTTGGTCGTGAATAGCTGCAGGTAATTTTCGCCATCCGGATAATCCGCGATCCAGCCGTAGGTGAACATTTGGATCAGGCCGTCTTTGGCCAAGCGCCGAAGTTCAGGGCGCTTTTCAACTTTATTAAAATTCATGCGAATGCCGATGCGGGCCATCGCGCGTGACCACAGCTCGTTGCGGCTGCGATCTCGCTGGTCGGGCGTGGTGGCGTGTTCAATCATCAGCGGCGAGCCGTCGGGCATCTCACGCCAACCATCGCCATCGCGATCCACATAGCCGTAAAGATCGAGCAGCGCTTTTGCCGCACCTGGGTTGTAGTCGAGAGAAGCGACGCGTTCATTGACAAAACCAACGGACGATTCTGCGATCGGCGAATATGCCTTCACCGCCTGATTTTTCTCCACAATCGCGATCTCGTCCTCGACCGGATACGCCATCGAAATCGCGCGACGCAAAGCGATTTTATCCGCCGTATAGCCGCCCAATATCTTGTCATTCATGTTGAACGTGGTGTAGGTGAGCCAGGCTACTTCATCGGGCCGGATCGTCATGCCGAGCTTGGCGAGCGTTGGCGCTAATTTTCCATTGGGTACGGCGGTATCAATGAATGGCGTGGGAATCGGGCGGATGTAATCGTGCTCATTATTCAAATACGCCAACCAGCGTGGTAGTTCTTCTTCAATGGGCGAAATTTCAACACGACTCACTTGCGGCAGGCGTTTGCCTTTCATGTGCGCGATGTGCGCCTGATCGCGCGGGTCATCACTGCCGGCGGTCTGCAGATACTCTTCGCGAAAATCAGGGTTCGCCTCCAGCACCACCTTTGACGAGCGTCGCCACTCTTTTAGCCTGAACGGGCCAGTACCGACGGGATGCTCGCCAATCGCGATGCCGTAATATTCCACGACTTCGCGTGCAAGCGCACTGGTGCCAGCCATCGCCAAAATGTAGGCTAGGTTGTAATCCGGCGCTTTGAGTCGAATCACAAGCGTGTATTTGTCGCGCGCTTCGAGGCCGGGAATCGGCGTGTCGTAATCAAACTTGCCGGTTTTCTTGGCGTCGGCCACCAGCTCATCGCCGCCGATCAACTTGCCGTCAAATAAAAATTGCCATTGCGCCTTGAGCACTGGATCGAGCATGCGCTTCCAGCTAAACACGTAATCGCTGGCCACCAGCTCGCGTTTTTTGCCCTTGAACGCAGGATGATCGGTGAAGACAATGCCCGGCTTCAAGTGCAGCGTGTAGGTTAGGCCGTCAGCAGAAATTTCAGGTAACGCGGTGGCGGCGCGCGGCTGTAATTTTGCTGGCCGCGCGAAGTGGTCGTATTGCAGAAGCGAATCAAAAATGCTGTCGCAAAGTGAGACGGTCACTTCATCGGAATCAATCGCACAGTCGAAGCCTTTTTCCGCCGATTGAATCGTGGTGCGAATGATTTTGGCGGGATCGGCGGTATGGGCGGCGGTGGTGGAAATGGAAATAGATGCAACAAGTGCCACCTGCCCGGATAGCATCAGGGCCGCCAATACGGATCGAGCTATCAATGCAGAATCCTGGCCACGCCTTGCTCTTCAGCCACCGTGCCGCGTGGCGAAACTGACGCGTGATGCAATGTCATCCGCCAGCCGTTGGGTGTCAACAAATAAACATTGGTGGCTAATACCGGCGGGATGCTGTTTGCGGCGGGGTCATTTTTTACCTGGAATGTTTCATACACGTTGTGCACCGCAAGGGTCTGGCCTACCTGGTTACGCAGCTCGCTGACATGCACGGTACCGTTAGGCCCATGCGAAAAAAGCTCGGTAAAACTTTCCCGAATCGCCATCATGCCCGCCAGGCGCGGGCCTTGCGGATGGATGCAAACAATAGCGGGCTCGTCGGCCCACACCGTCATCATCAGTTTCAGATCAGCACGCTCCAGTGCGTCGTAAAACGCAGCTTCGCAGTCGGCCGGGGTGGGGAAAAGTTTTCGGGGCATAATTTGCGTATTCTGAGTTAGGTGTAGCCAGATGATACCGACGATTTTATGGCCAATAAAAAATGCGGCTCATTTGTAATTTTTCAGCCGAAGCTAGATTTGATGAGGTTGGCTAACGCTACGCTAAACACTAGCACTGGCGCGTCGTTTGGAGCAAAAGTGCCGCAAGAAGCCTGTCAGTAAACGGGTTTGGTATTTTAATTTGATCAATCTCGGTCAACCTCGCGACGCTTTATTAGTCGACCCGCAGGTACGATTATCGCGAAACTATCGAGGTTAAAATTCGTCGTAATATCCAATAAGTAATTAGTCTAAAATTAAATAAATGGTAGCTGCTGGCCCTACAAGAGCAAACACCACTCGCATCACCTTCAGGCACCACTTTTAGCACCGCTGCTAACACCGCCGTTAACGCCGCTGCTAACGCCGCTGCTAACGCCGCTGTTAACACCGCCGTTAATACCGCTCTGAACAGATAGTTCATTGCATTTCAACCTCATCTAATTTCAATTCTGGAGCATCACATGATCCGTTTTACCGTCAATGGCGAACGCCTCGAAACAAACGTGTCACCTGATACTCCGCTACTGTGGTTTTTGCGCGATGACCTGAGCCTGACCGGCACCAAATACGGTTGCGGGATGGCGCTGTGTGGCGCATGCACCGTGCATGTTGATGGCGAGGCAGTGCGCTCATGCGCCACACCCGTGTCATCGCTGAATGGCAAACGCGTTACCACGATCGAAGAAATCGGCCGTACGCCGGTGGGCAAAAGCGTTCAGGCGGCGTGGATTGCGGAAGATGTGGTGCAATGCGGCTACTGCCAATCCGGCCAGATCATGTCGGCGACGGCATTGCTGGCCAAAAACAAGACGCCGTCCGACAGCGATATTGACGCCGCCATGAGTGGCAATATCTGTCGCTGCGGCACCTACAACCGCGTTCGCGCTGCGATCAAAACCGCGTCGGTCGGCGGCTCCGTTACCAAATCCACAGCTAGCGCTAAAGAGAAGGCATAGAGACATCATGATCACCATAAAACCTGAATCACGCGATAGCCATAACAACAGTGCCAGCCAGATCAACCGCCGCGAATTTCTGAAAACATCCGCGGCCACGTCGGGCGGCTTGATCATCGGCTTTAATTTTGTCGCGGGTAATAAAATCGCGAATGCTCAGGACGCGCCTAAGCCCAATACCTTGCCGAACGCATTCCTCCGCATCGCCCGCGATGGCGCGGTCACGGTGCAGGTAAAACACCTCGAATTCGGGCAGGGCGTGATGACCTCCTTGCCGATGTTGGTAGCGGAAGAGCTGGGCTGTGACTGGACCAAAGTGCGCGCTGAATTGGCGCCCGCTTCGCCGCTTTATGCACACACCATGTTTGGCATGCAGATAACTGGCGGCTCAAGCTCGGTGATTAATTCATGGGAACAGATGCGCATGGTTGGTGCGACGGCGCGGATGATGCTGGTGTCTGCGGCGTCGAACAAATGGAAGGTGGATGCAGCTAAATGTCGGGTTGAGAACGGTGTGGTGATTGGCCCTGCTGGTCAACGCGCTAATTTTGGTGATCTTGCAGATGCGGCCAACAAACTCGCCGTGCCCACAAAAGTTGCTTTGAAAGAAGCAAAAGATTTTAAGCTGATCGGAAAGCCGACCAAGCGGCTGGATTCCGCGTCGAAAGGCAACGGCAGCGCGAAGTTCGGGCTCGACATCACCGCCAAGCAAGTGCCGAATTTGCATATTGCGCTGGTCAAACGCTCGCCCGTTTTTGGCGGCAAGGTAAAAAGTTTTAACGCCGATAAGGTCAATGGCATTCCAGGCGTGACGCATGTGGTGCAGACGGATAACGGCGTGGCGGTGGTGGCGAAATCGTTCTGGGCGGCAAAAACCGGGCGCGATGCGTTGACGGTTGAATGGAATTTTGACGGCGTGGCGAAGCCGAACACGGCTGAGATGCGCACAGCTTATCTCGAGGCCGCTCAAAAGCCCGGCTTGGTCGCGAAAGCGGCTAATGTGGAGTCGCTTAAAACGTCGGCCAAAACCGTCACGGCAGAATTTGAAATGCCGTATCTCGCGCATGCGCCGATGGAGCCGCTGAATTGCACGGTGAGCGTGACCGCAGACAGTTGCGAGATCTGGGCCGGCACGCAATTTCATACGGTGGACCAAGGCGCGGCGGCGCAGGTACTGGGTTTTAAACCTGAGCAAATTAAAATCAACACCATGCTGGCCGGTGGCGGATTTGGGCGGCGCGCGAACCCGGTGTCAGATTATTTTCGCGAGGCGGTGGACATCGCCAAACAAGCCAAAGTACCGGTCAAAACTATCTGGACGCGTGAGGACGATATCAAGGGTGGTTTTTATCGCCCGATGATGGTGCATCGTGTCGTCGCCGGTCTCGATA
>JANYGV010000091.1 GCA_025359285.1 Burkholderiales bacterium | reverse complement strand
TCTGGTTGGATTTATTTGCGGCCCAGGCGGGTTTAATTTCATTACAGAATCGCTGCTCAACGATATGCGTGTGTTCGTTGATATTTCCCTTGGCCTGATTTTGTTTGATTTGGGTCGGCGTATTGATTTGCGCTGGCTGGTGTCGGAAAAATGGCTGCTGGCGACGGGTCTGGTTGAAAGCGCGCTCACGTTTGTGTTGCTGACGCTCATGTTCGTTGTATTTGACGTGCCTTGGGTGCAAGCCGCCATTGCGGGGGCGGTCGGTGTCGCCACGTCTGCCGCGGTGGTCATGCGGGTGGCGAGTGATGTCGCGAGCGAGGGCCCGGTAACGCGACGTGCGTTTAGTTTGGTCGCGATTAATAATATGGTAGCGGTGCTGCTATTCACCACATTGGCACCGTTTGTACATCTGGGAAACAGTGTCGTTTTGGCAGATGCGCTCCTCCACCCGCTTTATCTTATTGCAGGCTCGGTACTTTTGGGCGCGGTTTTGTTTCAACTGTTAGCTATCGTTTCGCGCTGGCTGCAACGATCCAACACTGAGCAATTTATTTTGCAATTGGCTACGATCGTGGCTGCCGTCGGGCTGGCCGAGATGCTGCATCTTTCCGTGCTGCTGACATTGCTAACGCTCGGGTTGATGGCGCGCAACGTGCATCCGCATCGACGTTTGCCGGTCGTGGAATTTGGCGACGTGGCGCAGCTATTCTTTGTCGTTCTGTTTGTAATGACCGGTGCCAGCTTAAAACTCGCCGATTTCTCCACAGTTGCGTGGCTGGCGCTGGTGTTTGTCATCGTTCGCTTCGTGGCGAAAGCATTGCCAATTTTTGCTTTCGGCCTATTTTCAAAATTAAGTTTGCGTCAGCGCGCTGCGTTGTCGCTGTCACTCACGCCACTGGCAGGGCTGGCGGCGGGGATGACGTTCATGTTGGGCGATTTGTCAGGTAACGGTAATCCTGCTGCATTGTCATCGCTGGCAGGCACGGTGCTGCTGGCGTCGGTCACGCTCATGCAATTGGCGGGCCCGGTGGCCGCACGCTTCGCATTTACATACGCAAACGAAGCGGGGCATAGCCAATGATGGGCGACGAAACCGCAAATGAATCAGGAAATGATATGAACGATACAGAAAACACGGCGATTGCGTTAATCGAGCGCCCGCATCGCGTGGCGGTCCCAAGTTCTGCGCCGCATCCGCTGGCGTTCACGCCCTCCACGCCGCTCACAATGGGTGTCGAGTTGGAACTGCAACTGATTAATGTTGAAACACAAAATTTGACGACCGAAGCTGACGATCTTTTGCGACGTATGGCAACGCACAAAATCGCGCCCAATCTCAAGCCTGAAATTACACAATCCATGATTGAAGTGAATTCCAGCGTTCACGCTCGCTTTGATACCTTGCAGCCTGAATTGCGCGAGATTCGTGATGCGCTCGTGGCCGAGGCCAAGCGCATGAACATTGGTATTTGCGGCGGCGGCAACCATCCATTTCAAAAATGGCACGAGCGAAGAATTTTCCCGACGGATCGTTTTTTAGCGGTTGCCGAAAAATATGGCTACCTCGCCAAACAGTTCACGGTATTTGGGCAGCACATCCACATCGGCGTAGCCAATGGCGACGATGCCATGTACCTTTGCCATTCGTTCGCCCGCTACGTGCCGCATTTTGTGGCGCTGGCGGCTTCATCGCCTTTCTATCAAGACACTGACACCTCGTTTGATTCTTCGCGCCTGTCAATCGTGAATGCGTTTCCACTGTCGGGTCACGCGCCCGAGGTTTTTCAGTGGGCGCAATTCATCCATTATTTCGACAAAATGCAAGCCAGCGGCGTGGTCGAAACCATGAAAGATTTTTACTGGGATATTCGCCCCAAGCCCGAATACGGCACCGTGGAATTACGCATTTGCGACACACCGCTAACCGTCGATCACGCCGCCGATCTTGCCGCCTACGCGCAAACACTCGCCGCGTGGCTACTCGATGATCGTCGGCGTGGCGTGAGTGAGGCCAGCGTGATGGATCTCTATTTACCGTATGCCGTGAATCGCTTTCAAGCCTGCCGCTACGGCATTCAAGCCGAACTGATCGAGGTAGAAACCGCGACCCGAAAACCGATGGCGGAGGATTTTATCAATACCGTGGCCAATCTTCAGTCATACGCCGCGCGGCTCGGCACGGCCGAATCGCTGCAGCGATTGTCGCGGCTCACGTTGGGCGGCAATAACGGTGCGCTATGGCTGCGTGAACAGCTCAAAGACTGCGAAAGTATGTGGGAAGTGGTGGAGCGGACGACGGTGTTGTGGGCGACTTGAATTCTCAACCGGCTAAAAGCTATTGTTTGCGGTACGCCATTTCCAACATCGCAAACACCGCCCGCAGCGTCTGCGCCTCGCCGCCTTCTGGTCGTCCGGGCCGTGCGCGGGGGTTCCATGAAAATTGATCGATGTGAATCCATGCTTGTTGTTGCGGCACGAAGTGCTCTAAAAATAACGCGGCCGTAATCGCGCCTGCTTGTGGGCCGCCGGTGTTATTTAAATCGGCGATATTGCTGTCGATGAGCGAATTGTAGTTTTGCCACAACGGCAAGCGCCAGAGCGGGTCTTCGGCATTTTTACTGGCGGCGTCCAGTCTAGAAAACCAGTCGTCGCGGTTGCTGAATACGGCGGGCAATTCTGGCCCGAGCGCGACTCTGGCGGCGCCGGTGAGGGTCGCGAAATCAATGATGATGTCGGGTTTGTGTTCTGCTGCAAACGCCAGCGCATCAGCCAAAATGACGCGGCCCTCTGCATCGGTATTGCCGATCTCAATGGTGCGGCCAGCGCGGGTGGCGACAACTTCGCCGGGTCGGTACGCATTGCCCGATACCGCGTTTTCTACCGCAGGCACCAACATATGTAAATGCACGGGCAACTTGGCGGCCATGATGAGGCGCGCTAGCGCGAGCGCATGCGCGCCACCGCCCATATCCTTTTTCATCCAACGCATGCCATCTGCGCCTTTGAGATTGACACCGCCGGTATCAAAGCACACACCTTTGCCAACGATGGCGACGCGCGGGTGTTGGCTATCGCCCCACGTCAATTCGATCAGGCGCGGCGGGCGATGGCTGGCGCGGCCCACCGCGTAAATAGCGGGAAAGTTGTGCCTCAGCAAATCTTCGCCAACCCATTCATTGAAGGTTGCGCCAAATTCTTTGGCGAGCGATTGCGCGACATCGGACAAATGCTGCGGGCCCATGTCTTCAGTTGGCGTATTCACCAAGTCACGCACCAGTTTTACGGCAGCGTAAATCATGTGCGCGTGATCGATCTCAGGCGAGGGGGTAACGACCAAAGTTGCAGGGTCGCGTTTGGGTTTTTTGTACCTGGTAAATTGATAACTGCCGAGCTGCCATGACAAAAGCCACGACAAAATCAAGCTCGGTGCCGCGCCTGCTATATCGGAAATGGTGTAGCGGCCAGCGGGGAGTGCCAAGGGCAGATGTGAAATCGCATAGACATCATTCGGATCGCGTACGCCGACCAGCACCTGCGCAATATGCCCATCCGCTCCTGGCACCAATGCATGCGTGTGCGGATTGGCGCGAAAATCGGTGGCGTGTAGCCATGCACGAGTCGTGTCGCTAGCAGCGGCCAGAAAGTTTTTGTATTCCGCTGTAACGACCAGGGTGATCGGAATTGCGGTTGGAACTGACCCTGCGATAACGCATTCAACAGCAATTGTCATAGTGAATTTTTTGGTAAAAGTTTGCTAGTAAATAATGCCGACGAGTGCGCCGCACGACAACGTTGATAGCGTTCCTGCGATCAAACATTTGTAGCCCAAATTGATAATCTCGCCGCGACGCTCGGGACACATCGTACCCATGCCGCCGATCAGGATGCCGAGCGAGGCAAAGTTCGCGAAACCGCACAGCGAGTAAATCATCATGGTCTTGCTGCGTTCGGACAGCGCACCAACGGGCAGTTTTGACATATCCACATAAGCGATCAACTCATTGAGTACGGTCTTGGTGCCCATCAAGGCGCCCGCTGTTTCAGCCTCCGCCCACGGGATGCCTGTCAACCAAACAATCGGCGACATGACCCAGCCAAAAATACTTTGCAGCGTCATCGGCTTGCCGCCAATATGCGGTAAAAAGCTAAATAGATTGCTCGCAAAAATTTGATTGGCAATCGCAATCAGCGCCGTCAACACCAACAACATCGCCACGATATTGATAAAAATTTGAACCCCTTCCACGGTGCCCTGAGTGATCGCGTCCATCGCGCTCGACATCGGCTCACCTTTGGCAATTGTGCCGTCGGTAACCGGGCCATTGTGCGGCACCATCAGCGCAGAAAACGCGATGGCGGCAGGCGCACTGATAAAGCTGACAATCAAAATATGCGAAATCGCCGATGGCATCACGTCCCGCAAGATAAATGCATACAGCGCCATTACCGTGCCCGCAATGCCCGCCATGCTGCCAGTCATGACAATAAATAATTCACCGCGTGAAAGTTTTGCAATGTAGGGTTTGATGAACATAGGCGCTTCCACCGTGCCCAAAAAAATATTCGCCGCCGTCGATACGCCCACCGCGCCGCCGACGCCAATCGAGCGCTTGAGTACCCAGGAAAACGCATTCACCACGACCGGTAGAATTTTCCAGTAAAACAACAGCGACGAGAGTGCTGAAACCACAATCATCAGCGGCAACGCTTGTGTGGCGAGGATAAATGGGCTCTGGCCGACTTCGAGCTTGAAGGGCAAATCACCGCCGCCGACATAGCCGAATACCAGCTTTGTGCCCTCCAGCGTCGCCGCTTGAACGCCGTTTAATAAATCGTTCAATGCTTTTGTCCACTGCTCGAAATAAGGAAATTTGAACAGCACCACGCCCATCACCACCTGAAGCGCGATGGCGCCAAACACCGTGCGCCACATCACCGCATGGCGTTTTTCTGAAAACATCCAAGCCAGCGCGAATAGTGCAACGAACCCAACCAAGCTCTGCAAGTAAAGCGGCATCCTGACATCTCCCTGAAATAGTTTTCGCATGATACCTGTGGCAGTACGTGTGTGCCATGCGATTGGAGATGCGATTCAGCAATATGCAGCCTAATTGCGAAGATATTTGTAAAGTCTATATTGGGCGGGTGTTTTTAGGTAAAAGTGGCTCAAGATGCCCGCCGATACTGGGGTACTAATTTTATACAAAAATAGCGCCGCTCTCGCCTCAAATTAGGTTGCTCTCGAAGCGAGGACGACGTCGAATTTAATCAGCTTGTTCGGCCTAAACAGTCATTGAAAACTTCAGCCTTCGCTATGGCTTGGTGGGTGGTGTGTCTTGTGGGCCCGCTTTAGGAATGCCAGTTGAAATGTCGATTGCGCCTTCGTCAGCGCTGGGATCGGAGGGGTTCATCACATCGTTGTCTGTTGACTCGGGCGTACCATCCGATGGCGATTTGGGCGCTGCGTAACGCTTTATCAAATCGTTTCTCATATCCTCGTTGTCAAACAAGGAGGTGGCAGCGGCCGAGACCACGGAAGAATGTGGGTTTGTCGTCCGGATATTCGACTGTTTTGTTTGTGACGTTTGCATGATCATTCCTTTTCGTTGGGATGGAAAAACTAAAATATCAATACGAGCTGCCTTGGGGTATTCGTCCTTCTGTCACTGTCTGTTGACTTAGATAATATTTGTGTGTGTGTCGAGCCTTCTGGCAGGTATTTTTTTACTTGCTCTACCAATTCGACCAATCTGATTTTGTTACCTTCTGTTGGATCGATCAGGTTTTTCGCGCGCAGCGCTTGCAGTTCAGCGCGCAGGCGAAGCGGATGATCTGCTGGCAAATGCGCGTCGAGCAGGCGAATCTCGTCGCGGTGATACTCAAGTGCGAGCGTCGCATCACCCAGCGCAAAAGAAACCGCACCCAATAAATCAAGGCTGCTAACAAGGTCTCTAAAATTATCCGGATGGGTAGCCCTAAGCAAAGACAACATTTCGGTAAGTTCGATTTTTGCCTGCTGCAAATCGCCACTACGGGCCAGCGTCTCAGCATGAGCTCGAGCAATGTCTAACCAAGTCTCGCTTTGCTTATCAACACCCGCATCACGTAGTTTCTCGAAAGCCTCTTCCACTGTTTTGAAAGCTTGCGCAGGCTTACCACTCATTGACAGCGCACGTGCCTCATAACGAAGCGCATAAACCAACAAGATCGGTTGCCCAATTTTTGCTGACAGTTGACGCGCTGTTGATGTGTGCTCTAGCGCGACTTCGCTCAAACCCTGGTAATTGGCGATATGCGCTCTGACGACGTGCAGATAAAGCAAGGTGACAGTTTGCTTGGTCGCTGCTAAATCTGTCAGCATGCGGTCAACTATATTTGCGGCTTCGGCGAACGCGCCTTGATCAAACGCGAGGTTGGCTTTTGTCATGAAAAACAGGTTTCGTTCCGTCGATTTTCCGCTTCGCTGCGAGAAATACGAATCCACTTGCTCCATGAGTAATGACGCGGCAACAAAATTACCCTCTACACGCTCAAGATTTGCGCCGAACAGCAAAGCTTGCAGCCGGTCTTCAGAGCTTGCACCAAATGAACTACCAAAGAGTGCTAGGGCTGATCGGGAATGAACCAGCTTCTCGGCGCTGCTAAGTGCTGGGTCGTTCGCCAAGCTGAGTTGCGCAGTACCCTTTGCATTTCTACACGCGGCCGTGTCGCTGATACAGCCTTGTATAACGCCATTCAAGATTGCAATTGCACGCTCGCGCTCCGCTTTATCGTTGCTGCTTCTTAGCATCTGGCCGCCTAGATATGAGCGTGCGACATATAACGAAGGCTCACTCGACGGCGCATTCTGCTCAATAAGCTTAATTGCCTCGGTCAGTAAATGTTCTCCCGTATCGTTTTCGCCTATCCGCAAATACACACGCGCCAACTCCGCAATCATTTCGCCGCGCATCAGCGGCTTATTCGCATAGTCGAATCTGGCTCGTTCCACCCCCGCATCAAGGAGACTTTTAGCGGTGAGGGCTTTTTCACCTTCGACACCTTCCGGCTCCGCTTCCGTGAGCAGGTTTGCCATGAAAGTTTGTACTTCTTCAGCGCGTGCACGGTGCAATTCGGCGTCGGCGCGTTGCTTCCATGAATAGCCACCAGCAGCCACTAGCGCCAGCATGGCAAATGCCGCGATGCCCACGGGGATTCGCTGCCGTGAAATGAACATCTTTGCGGTATATGCCATGGATGGCGGGCGCGCGGTAATAGGTTTGCGTTCCAGCCACGCGTTCAGATCCGCTGCGAATGCGCTTACCGTTGGATAGCGGCGAGCTGGTTCAAGCGCCAACGCTTTTAGCACGATGGTATCGAGATCTCCCGCTAGCGCAGATTTCATTTCTGCTGCGCTAAGGTTGCCGCGCGCGGTGGCGGTCTTCTGGTCAAATATGCCGCGCGAGGGCCGCAAAATGTCGGTCGTGGCGGCGGTAATATTGGCCGGAGTCGCGCCGCTAGATTCGGTGTGTGCACTGGATTTTAGGCCGGTTCGCGCGGCACTTTTTTTACCCTGTTTCTGACGGTTTTTCGCGTCCCTGGCGCTGGAACCAGTCAGCAGTTCATAGAGCACTAATCCGAGCGCATACACATCGGTTGCGGTGGTTACGGGTTTGCCTTCTATCTGCTCGGGTGCTGCGTAACGCAGCGTCAGCATCCGTCCCGATTCCCGGGTTAACGCGGTCTCTTCCGCGCTCAGGTTTTCGTCAAGCAATAATTTGGCGATTCCAAAATCGAGCAGGCGCACGTCGCCGTGTGGATTGACGAGAATATTGGTGGGTTTCAAGTCGCGATGCACAATCAGATTCTGGTGCGCATATTGGACGGCGCCCATGACTTGCAGGATGGATTCCACGCGTTGCTGGATGGATAAAGAATGGTTGTCCGCGAAGGTGGCGAAATCGACGCCTTCAACGTATTCGATTGCAATCCATGGTTGCCCAGTGGCGGTCACACCGGCGTCGTAAAGACGTGCGATGTTGGGATGAACCAATCCGGCCAACATGTCGCGTTCGCGGGCAAAACGCTCGACCAACTCTGCTGAATTGCGCCATGCGTGCAGCAGCTTTAACGCGACATCACGTTTGAGTTGCCCATCCGTGCGCTCGGCGAGCCAGACCGAGGCCATACCGCCTTCGCCAATCGGCCTGATCAGGCGATATGGGCCAATTTGAGTGCCCGGCTGCAGCGTAAATTGTGCCGCGTTGTCGTTTGCGGCTTTGTTGTCTGTGCCGCCGTCGATGGCCATGGCCAGCATTTCCGCGCTCAGCAAGCGTCCCCCTGCCATCAGCAGCTGGCCAGTCTCAAGCTCGCCTTGACGTGAAAGCAGTTTCCGTAACTTGACGGCGATGTCCGGGGCAGTGCGCGCCAAATCCGCCAACCACGGTTCGCGTGATGCGGGATCAATATCGAGCGCCTGGTCTAATAATTCGGAAATCGTATTTAGATCAACACCGACCATCGGATGATTCCTGCAAGAACTGTTTTGGGGATGACTATTCGCGGTAGAAAACAAAATAGCGTGGTGCTATTGAGATAGTTGTTTTGGATAGCGGTTTTATAGTGGTTTTATAGTGGTTAACAAACTAACGAGTTTTTTCGGCAAAACCCGACATTGCGTCGCGTTAGTTTATAAACTTTATAGAACCCGACTGCTAATGAGCACGTCGCTTCACGTTCATGACGTACTTCGGGTTCAAACGCCCTGTTTCAGATGGTCTGTTTTAAAATATCTGCGCGGAGAATTCAGCTAACTGCGGCCAGCAATAGAATTCGCGCCTTGTCCCAATCGCGTTCTACCGTGCGCGTCGTGAGGTTTAACGCTTCCGCAATCTCGTCCATGGTGAGCCCCCCAAAAAAACGCATTTCAACGACTTGCACCAAGCGCGGGTTAATTTTGCCGAGCTCTTCAAGCGCATCGTTAACCCGCACCAGATCCTCGTCGTTGTTGGCGACTGCGTCCGAGATATTGGTATTGAGCGTGACCACTGCCGCACCACCACCGTGGCGATCGGCCATCCGGCTGCGGCAAATATCGATGACGATTGAGCGCATGACTTTCGCCGCATACGCGAAAAAATGACCGCGGGAGTCGGCCTGTAATTCGCCTACCCGCACCATCTTGAGATAGGCTTCGTGCAGCAGCGATGTGGTATCGAGTGATGCGCCAGCACCGCCCTGTCCGCCTGAGCGACGCAGTTGTGCGCTCGCCAGTCGATGTAATTCTGCATAAAGCGCCGTCCATAATCGATCACGGGCATCGCCTTCGTTGAGGCTGGCTTTTGCTAGCAATGTCGTGATGTCTTGCATGTGATGTGTTCCTCGGTTGCTGCCTTATTGTGATGCCTGTTTTTTATGGCTAGTTGCCGCTACCGGCAGCTATTTAAGCAATGTTCAGTGCTGGCAGTGTGCAGTGTAGCGGCATTTCATTTGCGATTGTGTCTGAAATCAAGCATTAGCGGATCGAATCGGCTGGCCAGCGGCAACCTCACTGGCGTATTAAAAAATTCTATGTCGGCGTTTGCGTTCGTCGCATAAAATATGGCTCGCTTGCTAACTTATGATTTCAATTTTTCGATGCTTTTAAATCTTGGTACGACTCTTATGAAAATTTTTAATCGCCCGCTGGTTTTGCCGCTGACGGTAAAAATAGCGGCGGCCCTCTTGCTGGTGTCGTGTAGCAGCGTACCGCCGCCAATGGTGGTTAAGGGCGCCGATCTAAGTGCGGCTCCGGTCAAAGTGAAGATCATCGCGTTCAATGACTTCCACGGCAATTTGAAAACCCCCAGCCTCACCGTCCGCGTACCGGACGCAACGCAGTCCATCGGCTTTCGCAATGAGCGCGCAGGCGGTATTGAGCAAATGGGTGCGCTGATTGCGTCGCTTGCAGCAAAATCGCCGAATGTGGCGGTGGTTTCTGCAGGCGATATGGTGGGCGCGACGCCGTTGCTCTCTGCGTTGTTCCAGGACGAGCCGACGATTGAAGCGATGAATTTAGTGGGGGTTGATTTCAACGCGCTCGGCAATCACGAATTCGATTACGGGATCGAGCATATTCGCCGATTGCAAGTCGGCGGGTGCGCGATTAACGCCAAGACTAATCTTCCCGACTGCAGCGGACGCGAAGCAGGCCGCGCGACATTTTCAGGTGCCAATTTTAAATTCCTGGCGGCTAATGTTGTGGTGACAGCAACAAACCAGACGTTGTTTCCGGCTTATGCCATCAAAGAATTTGAAGGGATTAAAGTCGCGTTTATTGGTGTGGTGACGCGCGAAACGCCAGCACTGGTGCGGCCTGGCGGCACAGCCGGGGTCACGTTTCTGGACGAGGTTGAATCAGTAAATGCGCTTATTCCCGAACTTCGTCAACAAGGGGTGGAGGCGATTGTGGTCATGATTCATGAGGGCGGCCTGCAATCGGGGGGTATCAACGATTGCATCGACTTTATGGGTGTGTTGAAGCCCATCGTGGAAAAATTTGATCCGGCGGTGGACGTGGTGACATCAGCGCATTCGCATCGCGCTTATGTCTGCGATTTTGCTGGCAAACTGACGACCAGCGCGGGCAGCTACGGCACCCTGGTGACCGAAATTGACTTATCGCTGGACCGCCGCACGCGCAAAGTCATCACTAAAACCGCGCAGAATTTGATAGTGAGTCCTGATGGCCCCAAAGATGCACGACTCACCGAACTATTGGAAAAATATCAACGGTTAGCCGAACCACGAGAGCAAAAAGTCGTGGGCAAAATTACCCGCGAAGTAAGTCTAGTGGCGGATGCGGCCGGTGAGTCATCGCTAGGAAATCTGATCGCTGATGCGCATCTGGCCGCCACCGCCTCGCCAAATAAAGGTGGTGCCGTGATCGCGCTCAATAACCCCGGCAGCCTGCGGGCACCCATTATTCCGGCGGCTGACGGTAGCGTGAGTTATGGCGCATTGTTCACGGTGCAGCCGTTTCAAAATAATTTGATTGTCATGACCATGACCGGCAAGCAAATCAAAGATGCGTTGGAACAACAAACCTTTACCGGCGCGAGGCCGCGCCTGTTGGGTGTTTCTAAAGGATTTAGCTATACGTGGGATGGGCTTCGACCCAAGGGCGACATCATCATCGCGCAATCGATGAAGCTGAATGGTGAAATGATGCAGCCTGATTTGCAATACCGGGTCACCGCCAATAGTTTCCTCGCCGGGGGCAGCGAAGGCTTTACCGCTTTTCGGGCAGGCACCGACAGGCTCATCAGCGATTTGGATATTGAGGCATTGGTCGCCTATTTGAGTGAGTACTCGTCGCTGACCCCCGCGCCGGTGGGTGGGCGACTGCGACGGCTTAACTAGGCTTCAAGCGAACAAACTTATTCGGCTTACGGCAACGCTTTGGTGACAAAGTCGTGACGCCCTCGCGGCACCATCGAGGTTAAAAAATTGTTGCGTTTGTACAACAAAAACAGCATAAGAAATCGCCAATTTTTGCTTAACTTAGCGTTTTGGCTTCAAGCCAAAGTGCAGGTATGCAGCATAAGGCACTGTCTTAAAAGGAAAACGCGTTTTGGCAGCAGCTGGGGTATCCCGTCGGCCATTAAAAAGTCGATCCAACCGTAGTCACGAATCCGTCATAATTCGGGGATAAAAAGTGAGGTGGCTAACAAAGCGACGGCGGTCTTTGGTTCCCTTGCTGTTTTGAATAACGACAAACGGCAATTGACAGCAACCAGCACTGAGAATTTCATTTCCCAAAGATTTGCCGCAACTTTAAACACCCGATTTTTAAGTTTTCCCAGCTACTCATGCAGCACCACATTCAACTAATCCTCAGGACTCTCAATATGACCAATCAGAATCGCGTCCGGCTGTCGACGTTAGCCGTAGCGCTGGCGCTTTCGTTAGCGGCGGCACCTGCGTTTGCACAAAACACCACCTCCGCTTTGGGCGGACGCGTAACCAGCGTCGACGGCAAACCTGTTAATGGTGCGCAAGTTACGATTCTGCATAAAGAGTCAGGTTCAACTAACAGCGCGGTGACCGATGCTGAAGGTCGGTACTCTGCCCGTGGCCTACGCGTCGGCGGGCCTTACACGATCACCATTACGAAAGATGGAGTAACTGAAAAACGTGAAAACGTGTTCCTGCAATTAGCCGAAACAGCCAGTCTGGACGCCAAGCTCGGCGCTGCACCGGTGACCCAACTGGAAACCGTTGCGGTGACCGCACAAGGCGGCGGCTCTGACAAATTTGGCAGCAACGTGATGGGTACAGGCACCAGCATTGGTCGCCAGGAATTGGACGCGTATGCATCCATCCAGCGCAACTTGCAGGATTACGCCCGCACGGATCCCCGCGTTGCGCAAACCGACAAAGGTCGTGGCGAGATTTCGGTGGGTGGCCAAAATTCGCGCTACAACAAAATCACGATCGACGGCGTGAATATCAGCGACACGTTTGGCCTGGAAAGCAACGGCCTGCCAACCCTGAAGCAGCCGATCTCGATTGACGCTATTCAATCGGTACAAGTGAACGTTTCAAACTACGATGTGACCCAGACAGGCTATACCGGTGGCGGTATTAACGCGGTCACAAAGTCGGGTACCAATGATTTCCACGGCAGCGTTTCGCTGGTGGGCCGTAATGAAAAATACGTGGGTGATCGCTACAACTTTTCGTCTGATAAATACACACCGACCCCGGCGTTCAAAGAATCCACGATCGGCTTCACGCTGGGTGGACCAATCATCAAAGACACGCTTTTCTTCTACGCAGGCTACGAGCAATTCAAGAGCACCCGCAATATTCCTGACATTGGTCCGCTGGGCAGCTCAGCTTCTACCATTATCGGCATTACGCCTACCGCCATTGCTGGCGCGCAATCGACCGCGCAATCGCTTTATGGTTTTGATCCGGGCACACTCGCATCCAGCGGCCGCGAGCTGGCAGTAAAAGACACGCTCGTCAAGCTGGATTGGAATATCAATAAGAACCATCGTGCCAGCGTGCGTTACACCAAGACCGAGCAGAAAGAGCCGATTTTCCCGAATTTCTTCCCGACCCCGTCGACCGCGTTATCGCTGAGTACCAATTGGTACTCGCAAGACAAAACTATCGAAACCGTGGTGGGTCAGTGGTTTGCGGACTGGAGCCCGAATTTCTCGACTGAGACCAAAGTTTCGCAGCGCAACTACCACAGCGAGCCCAAGAACAATGCAAGCCTGCCACAGGTTTCGTTGAGCTTTACGGGGGCATTGCCGGTGGGCACCGCGCCATCCGTGCCGACCGGTACGCGCAATCTGCTGTTCGGCACAGAGCGCAGCCGCCACACCAATATTCTCGACACCAAAACGCTTGACGGCTACCTCGGCGGCACATACACGATGGGCGCGCATGAGCTGAAAGTTGCCGGTGACTACCAAGACAATAAAATTTTTAACGCGTTCTTGCAAGATACCAAAGGTAACTACACATTCAACTGTCAGAACAGCAGCGCAACCTACACCTATACTTTTGGCACCGTAACGTGTGCAAACGCCATCGAAATTGAACGCGCTGTGCTTGAAAATTTCTCGCGTGGCCGTCCCACCACCTACACCGTGCAAGTACCCGCACAGGCAGGTGGATCATTGAACGATGGTATTGCCAGATTTAACCTAAAAAATTATGGCGTCGCGCTGCAAGACACATGGACGGTCAGCCCAAATCTGACGTTTATGTACGGCGTGCGTTTGGATACCCCGGCCATTTCGCAAAAACCGTTGCGTAATACGGCGGCAGCAGCACCGCTGGTCGCGGGCAGCGTTAACGGTAGCACCGTGGTGCGCCAGTCTGGTGGTTTTGGTCTGGACAACACCGTTACCATTGACGGCAACGATCTGATCCAGCCACGTTTGGGCTTTAACTACACCTTCGACAGCAAGCTCCCCATGCAATTGCGCGGTGGCGTTGGCTTGTTCCAAGGAGCTGCGGCCAGCGTGTGGCTGTCAAACGGCTTTTCGAATACAGGCGTGGCAACGCGTCTAGTGGGTTGCGGTGGAAACTTCGCGGCATGTCCCGCTGCAGGCGGTATTTTCAGCGCCGATCCCGCCAACCAGCAAACCAACTTTGCGGGCGCAGCACCGGCAGCTAACGTCGATTTTATCGACAGCAAACTCGGTCAGCCGTCGGTTTGGAAAGCCAACCTTGCGTTTGACATGGAGCTGCCCGGCGGTATCGTCGCCGGCTTCGAATATCTGTATACCAACACGGAAACGGGTATTTACTACCAGCACCTTAACTTGGGCGCACCGACGCGTGTGGGCATTGATGGTCGCCAGTTCTTTTACACCGCAAGCGCTTTAAATCCAGCCTGTTGGAACCAAACCTCCGGTGCCCGGATTACCACCGGCGCGATATGCGGCGTTGATAACCGTACCCGCGCGCTGAGCAATC
>JANYGV010000069.1 GCA_025359285.1 Burkholderiales bacterium | reverse complement strand
CCGTTCCCGGTGCATCGGGTGCGCTATCGCTGGCATGGGGGTCGGCAATTTCAGCGGCGACACTCGTTGATTTTACGATTTCGTGTCTGGTATTTTGGCCGTTTGTTTTTGCAGAATCGCGACGGCTAAATATTAAATGGCCATTGTTGTTTGTGGTCTCGAATGGCGCAATTGGGCTGTCGTTTGCGTTGCCGCTGTTCTTGTATTGCCGCGAGGTTTCGTTAGCGAACAAAACCGAAAACATGCGGCAATGACCGCGTTCCGCCAAGCGCTGCCTCAAACGCTACCTCAAGCGCTACCCCAAGCGCCCCCACAGGCGTTAGCTTGGACAATTTGGGGCTTCGGCGCGGCGCTGTATTTCATTGGTTTTTATCAGCGTGTAGCACCCGCAGTTATCACTACCGAACTCACACAAACTTTCGCGCTGACCGCCACTGCGCTGGGAAATCTTTCCGCGTTTTATTTTTATAGTTATGTCGCCATGCAAATTCCGACGGGGATTTTGGCGGATCGATTCGGGCCGCGCGTGTTATTGACAGTGGGTGGATTTGTGGCCGCCTTAGGCACGGCGGTATTTGCGATGGCAACCGATGTGACATGGGCGAATATGGGTCGCCTAATGATTGGCGGTTCAGTCGGCGTGGCGTTTGTCGCGATGCTGAAAATCGCGAGTCACTGGATGCCTGCGCGGCAATTCGCGATGACCTCCGGCGTGGCGCTGGCGGTGGGGGTATTTGGTGCCGTGTTTGCGGGTGCACCATTGCGATTATTGGTGAATGAATTCGGCTGGCGCAACGTGATGTGGGCGAGTGCGGCAGCGACGATATTGGTCGCGATAATCACGTGGCTCGTTGTGCGTGATGACCCTGCGGAACGTGGTTTTAAAAGTTACGCGCCTGCAAAATCCGCGCACGCAAAAACCAAAGTATTGGATGGTTTGAAACAAGTGCTGCGTTATCGCAATGTGGTACTGATGTTTTTTATCCCGGGTGCCGCGTCGTCGATTGTGCTGACCTTCGCGGGGCTGTGGGGCGTGCCGTTTTTAACCACGCATTACGGTCTCACGCAAACCAATGCAGCAGGCCTGTGCTCCACCATGCTGGTCTCGTGGGCGATAGGCAGTCTGGTTTTTGGTGCGGTGTCGGATCGTGTGCATCGCCGCAAATCAATCTACATCGGCGGGCTGACGATTGCGCTGCTGCTTTGGGCGGTGCTCATTTTCACGCCGCGTCTGCCGTATTTCTGGTTGGTGGCGCTGGTTGCGGCAACCGGTTTTTTTGCGAGCTGTTTTATTATCAGCTTCGCGTTCGCGAAAGAGTCTGTACCTGCGCGATTGGCGGGCACGGTGTCGGGCGTGGCGAACATGGGCGTGATTCAGGGGCCGATGTATATGCAGCCGCTGGTGGGCGTGATTCTGGATCGTCACTGGCAGGGTGCTGCGGTGGATGGCAAGCGCGTATTCGATCTTGCGTCGTATCAGCAGGGCTTTTCGATGATTCTGATTTGGGGTGTGATTGCGCTCATCTTGCTTATGTTTACGAAGGAAACTTTTTGTCGGCAATTTGACAGTAAACCCTAGGGGTTTGTTGAAATTCGTCGCGAGCGCCGGTCACGCAAGGCGGAAAGGTGCAAAAAACCGTAGTCTATGGGATATACACGAGGATTTTGAGCGACTTTCCAACGCCGCATGACCAAGCGCAGCAGAAATTCAACAAGCCCCTAGTATTGGCGGGCTTTATAAGGCAAAAATGGCTCAAGACGAGCGTGGATGTTAGTGTTTAGCTTCAGAATAAATGGGGTCAGACTCCATTAGATAAGCGAAAAATAATGGAGTCTGACCCCATTTATGCTGTTACCCCATTTATGCTGGAGCTGATCGACGAGACAGGCCAAGTGGTGTGGGCCGCCAGATACAAAGCCTGGGGCCGGGTCCTCAGGTACGACAAAAGGGATGTCGAGCAGCCGCTGCGCTTTCAGGGTCAGTACGAAGACCAGGAAACGGGCCTGTTCTACAACCGCTACCGGTACTATGATCCGGATCAGGCAAGGTACATTACGCAAGATGCTATAAAGCTAGCAGGTTCACTTAATTTATACAGTTATGCCGCCAACAGTGTTGGTTGGGTTGATCCTTTGGGACTTACAGCAACTGGCGGAAAAACATGCCCGAAGACTTGTTGTACGATTGTTATAGGTGAAGACCAAGATAACCGCGTAGTACCAGCAGCAAAAGCATTAGGCGCACAACAAATAAAAAGTGATTGGCCAAAAGCACTATTCTTTAATCCTTACATACCTGGAAAACATGAAGCGGTTTCTATGGAATTTAACCGTCAATGGATAAATAAAAAAATGGACGATGGCTGTACCATTCTTGACCCTGCCCCTGTTCAACGTATCTCTTAACGAGGCAAGCTATGCGGCCAGTATTGCCTGATCCGCATGCCATGCTGCTTCAAATTGCATTGGACTGACGTAATTCAGTGTTGAGTGTAGCCGTTTCTGATTGTAGAAG
>JANYGV010000038.1 GCA_025359285.1 Burkholderiales bacterium | reverse complement strand
TGTCGCGCCAGGTCAGACGGCGTTCGCTATAAATGGTCGCGACCACGTCCGGGTAAACGCTAGCCGCTTTGCGCAGGAATGAAAGCGGCGTCAGCGGCACATAGTTTGCGGCGTTTTTGTTGAGGTGCAAATCGTAAATACTCATGAAGCCTCCGGTCACAATAATTTGAATTTTTTATAGTTTCTGCTGATTTAGGCGGCACTGCCAGGATGCGATGGATTTATCGCAGGCGAGGCGCGGAATAGTGAGGGGCCTGAGAGCAGTATCGATCGCGAAGGAATGGGAACTGATTATCCGATCACGCGCTAGTGACGAATGACGAGACTAACTAGTTTTGTCGGCTAGCTGAGCTGTTGAAGCTCGAAAGTGCGCTGCCGTTAAAGGTCTTAACGCGCTAATCTTGAAGGTCAGGTTCGGGTTCGGCGCACCGCTGCCTACACCCGGCAAAAAATTCGTACATCGGTGCCAGACAGCAGGTGTTTTACAGCCAAATTACAACCGAACCTGACCTCAAAAAATATGGCGGTAAAAATTACTCGCCGTGATATTTGAACGAAAGCTGCATCTTTGCGCGGAATACCAACTCGTTATCCTTACCGATTTTGACATCGAGTTTTGAGACTTCGGCGACGCGCAAATCACGCAGCGATTTACTGGCGCTGGCAATAGCATTTTTCGCGGCGTCTGCCCACGATGTTTTACTGGTGCCGACGATTTCGATAACCTTATAAACCGACGAGCCGCTTTTTTCTTTCTTTGCCATGTTGCCCTCCAGAGTTTTTGTAAACGGAGATAAACGATACGCTCACGGCGCGAGTGTGGCAAGCACGCTTGCTCAGCGCCGCTCTGGCGCGCCTCGGGTAGAGGTGACGTCGGCCTCGATGGTGCCTTGGGCGACTCGAATTGAAATCGCGGCTCCTGGGTTCAGCGAGGCGACATCGCGAACCACCTTGCCGTCGTGTTGGACGATGCTGTAGCCACGTTCGAGCACCTGCAGTGGGCTGAGTAAGGCGAGGGAGCTTTTGCGGGCTAGTAGCGCGTTCTGGTGTTGCGCCAGATTATTCAGTAGCGCGCGTTTCAACCCCGCACTATGCATCGCGAGCCGTTCCAGAAGCCTGATGCGCAGCTCCTCTGGACGATTCGACGAGTGCTTCTGTTGCAACATGGCCAGGCGATGTGCGGCGTCGCCGTACTGCTGGATGAGGGCATGACGACTACGCGCGCGCAGGAGCGCCAACCGGTCGCGCTCGCGCGTCAGACGTTGATGCGGCGATATCAGCGCGTGTGCGGCACGATCCAGCCGCTGCTGCATCGTGTCGATTGCTCGTTGCATCACTCGGGTTAGTTCGTACTTTCCGGCGGCGACTGCATCCAGCAGGTCTGCACGATTCGGCGATACCAGCTCAGCGGCGGCGGTGGGCGTCGGTGCGCGCTGATCGGCAACAAAATCACATATCGTGAAATCTGTTTCATGGCCCACGCCGGAAACCACCGCGATCGGCGTGTCGTCCTGCAAACGCACGATAGCGCGCGCCACCGATTCATCGTTGAAGGCCGACAAATCTTCAATACTGCCGCCGCCACGGCAAATGATGAGCGTATCAATTTCGGCCCTGGCCCTGACGGCGTTGATTGCGGCGGTGATTTCAGCAGGCGCCAGCGCGCCCTGTACCGAAGTCGGGTAAATGATGACGGGAATCATGGGCGCGCGGCGTGCCAGCGTGGTGAGTACATCGCGCAACGCGGCGGCTTTAAGTGACGTGACCACGCCAATCGCACGTGGGAAAGTGGACAGGCTTTTTTTGCGGGTGGTTTCAAACAAACCTTCGCGCGTGAGCTTGGCTTTTAATCGTTCAAAGGCTTCAAACAACGCGCCCAGCCCGGCGCGCCGCATGTTTTCGACACCCAATTGAAATTCGCCGCGCGCTTCATACAGCGACGGCAGAGCGCGCACTTCAACCTGCATGCCGTTTTCCGGGGTAAACGACACTTGGCTGGCACGACCTCGAAACATGACGCACCGCACTTGCGCCGATTCGTCTTTGAGAGAGAAATACCAGTGGCCACTTGCGGCCCGCATCACATTGGATAATTCGCCGGATACCCACAGTAATTCAAGGTTGGCTTCCAGCATATTTTTAACCCGCCGATTCAGCTCGGAAACCGCTATTACTTTGGCGGGCTCACGGGTCGAGCCCGCGCTAGCGGATGGCGCTGAAGCTGCCGCGCGGCGTTGAAAAAGAGGCATTGAATCGTCGAATTCCATAGGCGAAATAGTAACATCGGTAGCGGCGGTGAGCGGAGTTATGAACCGCGACTAGTGTCTTTAAGTCTTGACAAACCGGTTTGTGACCCATCCGTCATGTAAGACGGGAAAAATTTTTAAGTAATTGATTTTAAACTGGTTTCAGATCGTCTATTTTTTGAGCGCGGAAGAAAAAACCGTTACAGTTTCGAGACTTAGCGCACATGCCCGGAACCAATTCACAGACTTATCCACAGCGTTTGTGGATGAATATTTATGTCGTGCTCACACACCCCATCTGGCGCGGTGTTTGGGTTAAGGTGCTTATGAACAGTAGCGTTTGAGCCCATTGATTTACGCCAAGTTTTATGGAACGCGTGCTCGATTCTGTGCGGAAAAGGTGTCAACTTTCCGAATATTTCTTCAATCGAAAAATGAATAAAACGCCCCAAGCAGCTGTCTTTATTGAACAAATTGCGCCGCTTATTTTTACAGCGCTTGTGAAACCCCTGTTGGTTACGATAAAGTGCCAGCATTGGCGGAATGCATGAAAAAATTCTAGCCGACACGACTGAGTAATTTTGGTTAACGCTATTCCAAGCGCTTTTTATTTTTATATCCCGGGAGTCCGAATTGCTGTCCATCATTCACGCTGCAGGTTGGACCATCTGGTTAATCATTTTGTCATCGGTCATCACGGTCGCCATCATTGGCGAGAGGATGTGGTCGCTGCGGCGCTCGGTGGTGCTGCCGGCTAATTTATTTGGTGACACCGTAAACGCCTATCGCACACAGGGGCCGACTGCCGAACTGATCGCGAAGCTGAGCGAAAATTCGTTGCTGGGCCGGGTTTTTGCGTCAGGGATTTCGAATGTGAAAAGTACCCGCGATGTGATGAAGGAATCGATGGAAGAAACCGGCCGCGCGGTGATGGTGGAAATGGAACGTTTCCTGGTCGGGCTCGGCACGATTGCGACGGTAGCGCCGCTGCTGGGATTGTTCGGCACAGTGATCGGCATGATCGATATTTTTGGTGCCTCCACGGCCAGCGGACAAAACCCCGCGCAGTTGGCTCGCGGCATTTCAGTCGCGCTTTACAACACGGCGGCAGGTATTGCGGTGGCGGTTCCGGCGCTGGTTTTTTATCGCCATTTCCGCGGCAAAGTCGATGTGATGGTGATCGATATGGAACAGCAAGGGATCAAGCTGGTTGAAACGCTGCACGGAGATCGCAAGTGAATTTCCGTCGTGGCCGCGTGCGTGAAGAGCCTGAGATCAACTTCATTCCGTTGATCGATTTATTGCTGGTTATTTTGATTTTTTTGATGGTCACGACCACTTATTCGAAATACGCTGAGCTGCAAATTAATCTGCCCGAGGCGACCGCCGAGAAAGCGCCCGATCGCCCGCAGCTGATTAATATCGGCGTGGATGCGAATAGCAAGTACGCCATTAACGGCGCGCCGATTGCATTTAATGGCGTTGATTCGCTAGCAAATGCGCTCAGAGAAGCCGCCGCAACCGCCAATATGAAAGATCCGGTGATCGCGATTGGTGCCGATGCGGGTGCGACCCATCAGGCGGTGATCAATGTCATGGAAGCCGCACGTACGCTGGGGTTCACCAAGATTTCATTCACGACGCAGGCGAAAGCAGCGAACTAACTGCGGGCCTTGCTTCGCAAATTCTGAATTGAAGCCCCGCCATGAGAGCGCAGTTTGAAGCATTTATGGTTCGAGAATGGCAGCGGGGCTCGATCTGGCAGGTTGTTCTCCGACCGCTCTCGTGGTTGTTTGCCTCAGTCACCGCTATCCGCCGATTTTGCTTTCGCGTCGGCATTTCAAAAATAACCAACGTTGGGGTGCCGGTTATTATCGTCGGTAACATCAGCGCAGGCGGTACCGGCAAAACGCCGCTGGTAATCGCGATAGCCGAGCTACTTGAAAAATCGAATATGCATCCGGGCGTGGTGACGCGCGGCTATCGGCAGTCAAGCATGCCACCCCGCACGTTTGCGCCCCCCGTCCCGGTATTGAATCCGCAGCCAGGCACGATTACGGCCAGTGATGAAGCCATGCTGATGTCGCAGAGATTGGCCGCGCCCGTGTTCGCGAATCCGAATCGGGTGGCGGCGGTGGCGGCGCTATTAAAGCGTTATCCCGAAACCGATGTCATTATTAGCGACGATGGTTTGCAGCACTATCGCCTCGGTCGCGATATCGAAATCGCGGTGGTCGATGGTGCGCGCGGGTTTGGTAATGAACATTTAATTCCAGCGGGGCCGCTGCGCGAATCAGCAGTACGATTAAAAACAGTTGATTGCATTGTGGTCAACGGTATGCCGACAATTGGCTTGGATCTGGAGCAGTACGGCCCGCCCGTGTTTCGCATGAATTTGGGGCGCGAAACATTTCGAAAACTGGCGGCGACCGAGGGCATTTCGCTAAAAGAGTTTCAATCGCAGATATTCGGCAAAAAAATTCATGCGGTCGCAGGCATCGGTAACCCACAACGCTTTTTTGATCATCTCGAACGCTTGGGGCTGCGCTGT
>JANYGV010000384.1 GCA_025359285.1 Burkholderiales bacterium | reverse complement strand
CTCCAAACAATTGCAACGATGTGGATCTGCCCCGTTTCAGCCGTCATCCTTGCTGCGTATCTGGGCGTAGAAAGACCGTTTGCGCTGTTGCTGGCGGCCCCTGTTTTGGGTCTATGGTTGATTGCACCTGCGCTGGCATGGTGGATCAGCCGCCCAAGAGCGCGCAGGGCCGCCAAACTCGCCCCCGTACAAACGGTTTTCCTGCAAGCACTGGCGCGCAGAACTTGGCGATTCTTTGAGAAGTTTGTCACCGCTGAGGAGCATTGGCTGCCGCCCGATAACTATCAAGAGCACCCGGTTGCCGTGATTGCCCACCGCACCTCGCCCACCAACATGGGATTGGCGTTGCTCGCCAATTTGGCTGCTTATGATTTCGCCTACATTACAGTCGGCAGGCTGGTTGAGCGCACTGCCAATACGCTGCAAAGCATGCTGCAGCTGGATCGATATCACGGACATTTTTATAACTGGTATGACACGCTGTCGATGAAACCGCTGGGGCCGCTGTATGTGTCCACCGTGGACAGCGGTAATCTGTGCGGACATTTGCTCACGTTGAGACCCGGCCTGTTAGCAATTCCTGACCACAAAATTCTTAGCCCCCAATTATTCGGTGGGCTTTATGACACGTTCGAAAATTTGCGGATGGCAAGCGAAGATACCAAAGCATCCCTGTCGCTATCTGCGCCCTACGCCACGACCTCAATTGCCGCGCCAAATCGCACGCCAGCCTGCACCCAGTTGCTCGCCCAACTAAAGCGGGACATAGAATCAGCTTGCGATTCCAAGCCTGCCACAGTGGCGGCCATAAAGTACTGGCTGGAAAAAATTTCCGCTAATGCGGACGCGCTTCGGATTGATTCAAACCCGCCGAATACGGCCACTCCCTCCGTCAATCCCAAACTTCGCGATAGTGAATTTGTGTGGTGGATCAACGCGCTGCTGAGCCAATGCCATGAATCCTTGGACGAGCTCTCGTTCCTGATGCCGTGGAGCGCGCTACCAGCTCAGGTCGGCGGCTTAAACGCAGCCCTTGCCAACGCACGAATTCCCACAGTCGCGTTCGAAGCAACGATCAGCATTAATCTCGACGTGATCCCGACGCTACGCGAGCTTGCAAGGTTCCACGGCGTGGTCTTGTCTGCGGTGGAGCGCGGGTTGGCCGAAGACACGGCGCACCAAGCCGACCAGCAGAGGGCATCAGCGCAATACGGCAAACAAGCTGCTACCGACAGAGCATTTCTTGGCGAGCTTCTTCCGATGTTAGAACAAGCTAGCTCACGCGCCACCGCGAGAATCAGCCAGATTGAAAACCTTGCCCGGCAAGCTGCGGAGCTCGCCTCGGTGGATTACCAATTTTTGTACGATTCCACCCAGCATTTATTCACGGTCGGTTACAACATTGAACAACATCGCGGCGATACGGGGCGCTATGACCTGTTGGCGTCGGAAGCAAGACTTGCCAGCTTCGTCGCCATTGCTCAGGGGAAAATTCCGCAGACAAGCTGGTTTGCGCTCGGACGCAACCTGACCACTGCAGGGGGAGAGCCGATTTTGTTATCCTGGAGCGGCTCAATGTTCGAATATTTGATGCCGACTTTGGTCATGCCAGCTTATGAAAATACGCTGCTGGAACAAACTTGTGTGGCGGCGGTGAAGAGTCAAATTGCCTATGGCGATCTGCGTGGTGTCCCGTGGGGTATTTCGGAATCGGGTTACAACACAGTCGATGCCGCGTTGAATTATCAGTACCGTGCGTTTGGCGTACCGGGGCTGGGACTTAAACGTGGCCTGTCGGATGATTTGGTGATCGCGCCCTACGCGTCAGCACTCGCGCTCATGGTGATGCCCGAAGCGGCCTGCCACAACCTCCAGCGGCTGGCCAAGGATGGATTTGTGGGCGACTACGGCATGTATGAAGCGATCGACTACACGCCGTCACGGCTGCCACGGGGGCAGAGTAGTGGGCAAACTTATGCGGTAGTTCGATCGTTCATGGCCCACCACCAAGGCATGAGCTTGCTGTCGTTGGCCTATTTGTTGCTCGATCAGCCGATGCAAAAGCGCTTTATATCCGATCCACAGTTTCAGGCAACCACCCTGCTGCTGCAAGAGCGCATTCCCAACGCGACCTCGTTGCACGTCCACGCACCCGAGCTATCAGATGTTCGTGCCGCCGCAATCGGCCCGGTCATGCCGATGCGGATATTGCGCACTGCAGACACGGTCACTCCCGAAGTGCAATTGTTGTCAAATGGTCGCTATCATGTGATGGTCACCAACGCCGGGGGCGGCTATAGCCGCTGGAAAGATTTTGATGTGAGCCGCTGGCGCGAGGACGGTACGCGCGACCACTGGGGCGCTTTTTGCTATATCCAGGACGTCGCCACCGGCGATTTCTGGTCTGCCGCCCACCAGCCCACGCTCAAAACCGCTGACACTTATGAAGCGATTTTTTCTGAGGGCCGCGCCGAATTCAGGCGTCGCGATGACGGCATTGAAACCCACACCGAAATCGTCGTATCGCCAGAAGATGATATCGAGCTGCGCCGCACCCACATTGCCAATCGCTCACGCACTCGCCGAACCATTGAGATCACCAGCTACGCCGAGGTGGTGCTCGCCTCGGCAGCGGCAGATGCGCTGCACCCCGCCTTCAGCAACCTGTTTGTGCAAACCGAAATTATCCCGGATAGCCAGGCCATTGTCTGCACGCGTCGGCCCCGCGCGATGGGCGAACAAGTGCCGTGGATGCTGCATCTGATGGCAGTGCATGACGCCCAAGTGATTCAGGTATCGTATGAAACCGACCGTATGCGTTTTGTTGGTCGCTCACGCAGCATCGATTCGCCACAGGCAATGTTGGTACCCGGCGCGCTGTCGGGCAGCCATGGTTCGGTGCTTGATCCGGTAGTGGCTATCCGCTATCGGATCGTGATTGAGGCCGAGCAAACGGCGACGATTGACATCGTCTCAGGCGCCGCCGATAACCGCGAAGTAGCCGTCGGGCTAGCGGGAAAATATCGGGATCGACATCTGGCAGATCGTGTATTCGATCTGGCGTGGACGCATAGCTGGGTCAATCTGCGGCAAATTAACGCTACTGAATCCGATGCTCAGCTTTACGGGCGGATGGCGGGTTCGATCATTTATGCCAATCCGAGCATGCGGGCCCAAGCTGGTGTGTTGATTCGAAATCGACGTGGGCAGTCGGGCCTGTGGGGCTACTCAATTTCAGGCGATTTACCGATTGTATTGTTGCAGATCAGCGATATGGCCAATATTGAACTGGTGCGCCAGCTAGTGCAGGCGCACGCCTACTGGCGGCTCAAAGGTCTGGCGGTCGATCTGGTTATCTGGAATGAGGATAACGCGGGATATCGACAACTGCTGCATGAGCAGATCATGGGCATGATTACGGCTGGCGTCGAAGCTAACCTGACAGATCGTCCTGGCGGGATTTTCGTGCGGGCAACAGAGCAGATTTCCGCGGAAGACCGCATCCTGTTTCAAACCGTGGCGCGGGTCATCATCGCCGACAACCGCGGTACGTTGGCCGAACAGATCAACCGTCGCCATGCGAATGAAAAAATAAAAGAACCATCCAAAGACAACACGAAAGACAACACCAGAGAAGGCACGAAAGACCAGCGCGATTCATATCCTGCGCGCCTGACGTTGCCGTCGTCTGCGTTTCCAGCCGTATTCGTGAAGCGCGACATGGCTATAATCGGGACCGCCAGCGGCAGCGGCAGCGGCAGCGGCAAATCAGACGCCGCGCGGGATAGACATGCAGCCGAGTTGAAAAGCCGCAACTTATTACTTTTCAATGGCTTTGGCGGTTTCAGCCCGGATGGGCGGGAATATGTCATCAGCACATCATTTGACGAAACCGGGAAATCAGGTCAATCCACACCTGCGCCGTGGTCAAACGTGATTGCAAACGCACAATTCGGCTCCGTTATTTCTGAAGCAGGCTCGGCCTACACCTGGGGCGAAAACGCGCATGAGTTCCGCCTCACACCCTGGGGCGACGACCCGGTAACGGATGTGAGCGGCGAGGCGTTTTACATTCGCGATGAAGAAACTGGCGCGTTCTGGTCACCAAGTGCCCTACCCGCTTCGTCACCCTCAGGCAGCGATTCGCCGTTTATCACGCGGCATGGCTTTGGCTACAGCATATTTGAGCACGATGAGGGTGGCATCCGTTCCGAGCTCACCGTTTATGTCGATATCGAATTACCGATTAAATTTTCGGCCTTGAAGATTCGTAATAACTCCGGCCGCACCCGCCAGCTTTCGGCAACTGGCTATGTCGAGTGGGTGCTAGGCGACTTGCACGCGAAATCGGCGATGCACATCGTCACCGAGATTGAGCCCGCTAGCGGTGCGCTATGCGCAAGAAACCCTTACAGCACTGAATTCGGCGATCGCATTGCGTTCTTCGACGCCAGCGATTCGACACGACTTAGCAATGCGTCCGTGAGCGGCGATCGAGCCGAATTTTTGGGGCGTAACGGTACGCTTAAAAATCCGGCAGCGATGGGCCGAACCAAGCTGTCAAACAAGGTGGGCGCGGGTCTTGACCCTTGTGCCGCTATTCAGATTCCGTTTGAGTTGGCCGACGGTGAAGAATTTGAAATCATTTTCAGGCTCGGCACGGCGGGTCGGCAGGGCGGCGGCAATACCAGCGAGCTGATTCTCGGAGCCCGCGGAAAATCAGAAGCAAAAAAATCACTGCAAAACGTCCACGATTATTGGTTGAAAACACTCGGCGCGGTGCAGGTAGAAACACCCGACCTTGCACTCAACGTACTCGCCAACGGTTGGTTGCTTTATCAAACGCTGGCTTGCCGCCTGTGGGCGCGCAGTGGTTATTATCAATCCGGCGGCGCGTTCGGTTTCCGCGATCAGCTACAAGACACCATGGCATTGATCCACACCGAACCGCGACTGGTGCGCGAGCATCTGTTGCGCTCTGCATCGCGTCAATTCTCGGAAGGTGATGTACAGCACTGGTGGCATCCCCCATCAGGGCGCGGCGTGCGAACCCACTGCTCGGATGATTTTCTGTGGTTGCCACAATCGACTTGCCGTTATGTGCTGAGCACTGGCGATACGGGCGTGCTCAACGAGTCGGTGTATTTCCTCGAAGGCCGCATCGTCAATGCGGAAGATGATTCTTACTACGATCTACCGTCGCGTTCAGAAGCCAAGGCAACGCTCTATCAGCATTGCGTTCGCGCGATTGAACGCGGGCTCCGCTTTGGCGAGCATGGTCTGCCGCTGATGGGGTCGGGCGATTGGAACGACGGCATGAATTTGGTCGGTATGCAGGGCAAAGGCGAAAGTATCTGGCTGGGATTTTTCCTTTACGACACGCTGATGCATTTCATTCCGTTGGCCAATATGCACGGCGACACCCGCTTTGCTCATCGCTGCCAGACCGAAGCCGAACAGCTGCGCCGCAATCTTGATCAGCATGGATGGGATGGCCGATGGTATCGCCGCGCGTATTTTGACGACGGAACACCGCTGGGCTCTGCCAGCAATACCGAGTGCCAGATCGATTCGATTGCGCAAAGCTGGTCCGTACTATCCGGCGCAGGTGATGCTGCGCGGGCTCGCATGGGCATGGATGCACTTGATGCGCGGCTCGTCCGCCGTGATGATCAGCTGATTCAATTGCTGGCACCTCCGTTTGATAAATCCCCCCTTAACCCCGGCTACATCAAAGGCTATGTGCCGGGCGTACGGGAGAACGGCGGGCAATATACGCATGCTGCGATCTGGGCATCCATGGCGTTTGCCAAGCTCGGCGACAACGCCCGGGCTTGGGAATTATTCAACATGATTAATCCGATCAATCATGCAAAAACAGCGGACGACGTGGCAACCTATAAAGTCGAGCCCTATGTGATTGCCGCCGATGTTTATGGTGTGGCTCCGCACACGGGTCGCGGCGG
>JANYGV010000383.1 GCA_025359285.1 Burkholderiales bacterium | reverse complement strand
GGAATCTGGTGTCTTATCAACGGCTATGTTATCGAGCTCAGCCTCATAATTTTCCAATAAGCCAATTCTTTCAGGCGCCGACAAATCGCCTTCATCTGCAAAATCATCTGCTGAACGTGCAAATGCGTAAATCACTTCGATTGGATGGCGAAGGTGTTTGGGCAGAAGAAATGAGGCGACGGGAAAATTTTCGTAATGTTCAACAGGCACAGCGGGGAGCTTTCAACACAAAACTTTATAGTGGGGCCCCGATTATATTTGTTTCAACGAGCGCTTCCCAAGTGACGAGTGTTGATGATCATTGCTTATTCGTTACTTTTTGTTTGTAACAGAGGAGTACTTGGATGCCCTCAACATGCGTTTTTATTTCAGGTGTGCCGCGTGATGAATGTTAATTCTGGTTAATGCAATCCATTGTATGAATTAGTTCACAGATTGGCTGAGCGCGCGCCGCTATTCTCTACGGTGAAACGTTTACTACGTCCTTTATGCGCGCTTACTTTTTTACTGTTTGATTAACTGAAATTCCCCGATGCCTACGACACGCTCGTTTTACAGTTTTGTTGGTTGCATGCTCATCTTTTTCGGGCTGGCGGGCGCGGAAGCTTGGGCACAAAACCGCGTAATCATCACATTGAAAGACAGTCAGGGCGCGCCGTTGAAAGACGGCGTGGTGATGCTGCAGCCGGGTGCAGACATAACCATTGCGTCCCGTGTTACGAAACGGGATTTTGCGGTGCAGCAGATTGACCGTGAATTTGTACCGAGGATAACGGTAACGGGCGTCGGTGCCAACGTCACATTCCCCAACCGCGATGCGGTGCAGCACAGTGTTTACAGTTTTTCAAAAGCCAAAGCGTTCGAGATTCCCATCTACGCCGGAAAGTCGCCGCAAACCATCACGCTCGATAAAGCAGGTCTGGTCACGCTGGGATGCAATATCCACGACTGGATGGTTGGCTATATTTTGATTGTCGATACGCCTATTGCAGAGCTGTCAGCAGCGGACGGTAGAGTGGTCGTATCCGACCTGCCGCTAGGTAAATATACGCTGCGGGTGTGGCATCCGCAATTAAAGTCGGGCGAGGTAAGCGAGCCGCTAATCGTATCTGCAGGTGAGCAAAACGTCGAGGTCAAAGTTAATCTGAATCCACCCAGAGTTCGCAAAAAACCAGCACTAGATAGCGAAGGATATTAGGTGGCGGTATGTGGCGCGATACTTGGCGCGATATGTGGCGCAATATATGGCACGATACATGGCGCCAAACGGGTGAAACTGCGGTGAACAAATGGTGAAATCTCTCATCGATTCACGCCATTCGCTTCACGTCCGTATTGCACTGTATTTCATCGGCCTGTTGGCGGCGGTGCAGCTTATTACCCATTTTGTGGTGCACGACGCGAACATGCGAATCGCCAGTGCACATACGGCCGACCAGCTCAATCGCGGCGAGCGCGTGCTGCGCAGACTGCTTGATGAGCGCGGCGCGAGCTCGAGGCAGGCGGTGCGTATTTTGGTAGCGGATTTCGCGTTCCGTAAAGCGGTCGCGGCGGGCGACCCGGCCACGATGCAATCGGCGCTTGATAATCATGGTGCCCGTCTGCGTTCCGATATTGGTTTCGTGGTTTCTGATAGCAAGCAAATCATGGCGAGGTTTGGTTTACCAAAGAGCACTTCGTCAGAGGCGATTGCGCAGGTTATTCAAAATATTGAGCAAAAGGAGGATTTGCCCTGGGTGGCATTAATTGACGGCAGAGCCATTTTATTTGCGGTAGCGCCCATTTTGATGCCGGACGCTAACGGCTGGGCGGCATTCGGATCGGTGTTGGATGACCGTGTTGCCACCGATCTTAAAAATTTAACGGATTTAGATATTTCGTTTCTGGCCACCGGTGCCGCGGGCCAATATCAGATTTCGGGCTCAACTTTGGTGCCTGCCGAGCGTGCGCAATTGCAGACACGCTTGGCGCGCGAAGGATTTACAGCGGGACAATGGCCAGAAATAGATCTTGATGGCCATACTTATGCAACCTCCGGTTTTTCGCTTGAAAGCGATCCGCGCTTAAAAAACGCGAGGAACGCCAGCGCGGCGATATTGGTACAAAAATCGGTAGAACAAAGTACCGCGCCGTTTAAACATTTGTCGGTAATTCTGTCGGTAGTGTCATTGGTCGGCGCGCTTGCTGGCATGCTGTGTAGCGTATGGATTGCACGTGCAATCGCCAAGCCGATTCAGGTGCTGACTGAAGTGACTAACCGCATTCGACGAGGTGAAAAGGCGGTTGCGGTGCCGACGCATTTCACTGGCGAAATTGGTGAACTCGCGACAGGTTTTGTACAGATGAATCTGGAAATTGACAAGCGTGAAGAGGAAATTTTGCGCCTCGCGTTTGTCGATCTCTTGACGCAATTGGCTAATCGAGCCGGGTTGATGCAGGCCGTTGAGCGCATGGCGGTTCAAGCGCGTGGAATTGATAACAGTTGGGTGGCTATTGTTTCGCTGGACATCGCGCGACTGCAACAGATCAATGACAGTCTGGGGTTCAGTGTTGGCGATCAGGTGATTAGGGCCGTGGCAGCGCGATTAAAGAATTTTTCGCACGCCGAAGAAGTCGTGGCTCGGACTGAAGGCGATGGATTTGCGTGGTTGATGCTGGATAAGCAGGTGGCGGCGATTGATCTCCGGTTGCGCGAGGTGCTGGATGATTTTGCATCTGATCCGATCAATATCGAAAACCATACCATTGATGTGCAGCTTCATGCAGGCTGGGCTGCATCACGGGCGGCAGAAAACAAGATAGACGAGTTGTTTCGTCGCGCCGAAATTGCCCTTCATGTTGCCAGCACACGGCGGGTATCGCCAGTCCGCCACGAGCAATCCATGGATGTTGATTCCAGTTCGCAGTTGGGACTGTTGTCAGAGCTTCGTCGTGCCGTGATTCAGGATGAACTTGTCTTGCACTATCAGCCCAAACTCACCATCAATGGCAAGCCGGTCGGTGTTGAGGCATTGCTGCGCTGGAATCATCCCAGCAAAGGCCTCATTGGCCCCGGTACTTTTATTGAATTTGCGGAACAGACCGGCAGCATTCGTGCGATTACGCGCCATGCTGTCCAGCAGGCTGTCAGGCAATCTGTGATGTGGGAACAAGTTGGCCTTAAAATCCCCATCGCGGTTAATATTTCCGCCCATGATTTGCAGGATGAATTATTTACGGGATTCGTGACCGATCTGCTGAAAAACGTGGGCGCCCGCCCGGAGCTGCTTAAGTTTGAAATTACGGAACGCGCGCTGCTAGATAATCTCTCGGCTGCCGAACGTGCATTAAGACAGCTGGGTGCTGCAGGCATTGAGGTGGCTCTGGATGACTACGGTACGGGCTATGCGGCCCTCACTCATTTAAGCCGCCTGCCGGTGAGCGAAATTAAAATTGACCGCAGCTTTGTGTCCGGGCTTACACCGGGCTCACGCAACTTTGCGATCACGCTTACCACGGTAGAGCTTGCCCATCGGCTCAAAATGCGGGTGGTCGCTGAGGGGGTTGAAACGGTCGAAGAGCATACCGCGCTGAGAAAAACCGGATGCGATCAGGTGCAAGGCTTTTTGTTTGGCAAGCCGCTACCGGCAGACGAGTTACGTGAATGGTGGCAGGCAAGGTTGGCGGCATACGTTACCATCGAGCGCGCTCGCGAACGGGGATAGCTAGTTTTGAAATTGTTGGTGAGATGTCGCAGTCGCCAGCATCTGCCTGAAACCCACGCTAAACCCCTGCGCTTGCCAGGGAGGCATAAGAGCGATGTTCGTTACGCACTTGGGCATGGAATTGGGTATGCAGTTGGACGGGCGGTTTGCGGCGCAGTTTGCGGCGCATTTTGGCAGGCAGCTTGGTAACCCGGCAATAGTGTCGGCAGCAAAGCCCAGCCTTTGCAGGCCGCCTTAATAAAACTGTGTTCGCCGTAAGCGCTAATCGACTGTTTCAGTTAAAATCGGCGGGAAGCCTTGGCGAGAGTGGCGGAATTGGTAGACGCACTGGATTTAGGTTCCAGCGCCGTAAGGCGTGGGGGTTCGAGTCCCTTCTCTCGCACCAGATGTTATCGGTTTGTCGCTATTTTCATTTTTATTTTCCAGCGCCACCTGAATGGCGGCATCTTTTGCCTTGGCGATAGATGCCGTTTTTAGTTTAGTGGAGTCGCTATTTTTAAGCATGATCTACGCGTTATGCGCGCGATCTTAAGGAACAGTTATGCAAGCACAAGTATCCGCCCGCAACCTCGAACGCAACATTTTATTATCGTTGCCCGCCGTTGAAATCGAGTCTGAAATATCCAAGCGTCTGAAGCATATCGCGCGCACCGCCAAAATGCCTGGTTTCCGGCCCGGTAAAGTGCCGTTCACGATGATAGCCAATCAGTATGGGTTTCAGATTCGTCAGGAAGTGATGTCGGATTCTGTGCAGAAGATTTTTGCAGATGAAGTCGAAAAACAGCAGCTACGGGTTGCTGGTTATCCAAGCTTTGCGCCGGCCAACAGTGGCCAAGCCGCTGATAAATTTGAATTCACCGCGACTTTTGAAATTTATCCTGAAGTAACAATGGGTTCCTTGGCGGGCAAACCGCTTGACCGCCTGCGCGCTGATGTGACTGATAAAGACGTCGACAACACCATCATTACCTTACAAAAACAACGCGCTACCTACGACAAGGCGGATCGCGCCGCGCGAAAGGGCGATTTCTTGGTTGTTGACTTTACGGGCAAGCTCGATGGCGAGCCGTTTAAAGGCGGACAAGCCGAGAATTTTGGTATGGTGCTGGGGGAGGGGCGCATGTTGCCTGATTTTGAAGCGGCGTTGATGGGCATGTCAGGCGGCGAAGAAAAAACATTCGATTTGACTTTCCCGGCGGATTATCAAGCTGAACTGGCCAACAAAACCGTGCAATTTACGGCAACCGTAAAAGTAGTCAATGCGCCAATTTATCCCCCAGTCGATGCCGCATTTGCGCAATCGCTCGGTGTGACGGACGGTGATATTGCCAAAATGCGCAGCGAAATTAAAACAAATCTCGAACGTGAGTTGAAAAAGCGCGTCCAGTCCAAAACTAAGGATCAGGTTATGGACGCATTATTGTCCGTTGCCCAATTGGATTTGCCGCGTTCGTTGGTGGACATGGAAGTAGGGCGTTTGCAGGAGCAGGCAGTTCAAGACCTGCAATCGCGCGGTATGACCACCAAGGATTTACAGTTGCCACCAGAGTTGTTTGTTGAGCGCGCAGAGAAGCGCGTAAAACTGGGTTTGATTTTGGGCGAAGTCGTGAAGCAAAATAATTTGCGTGCTCGCCCTGAGCAAATCAGGAGTGTTGTCGAAGAACATGCGGAGAGCTTTGAAGACCCTGCACAGATGGTTCGCTGGTATTACAGCGATACATCTCGTTTGCAAGAGGTCGAAGGCATGGTGCTTGAAGACAATGTGGTGGAATGGGCGGCGACATCCATGGCAGTCACGGCCGTGACCAAGGAGTTCGACGAAATCATGGAGATTAAACGATGAAAAGCTTTTACGATTTTCAATCCCAAGCCTACGATATGACGGGAATGGGACCAGGACCAGGACGAGGACACCGCGACCAATATACCGCAGCGGGCTATCAACCTGCTACAGGTTTGGGTTATGTGCCGATGGTGATTGAGCAGTCCGGGCGCGGCGAGCGTGCGTTCGATATTTACTCGCGCTTGCTCAAGGAACGGGTGATATTTCTGGTGGGTGAAGTTAACGACATGACGGCGAATGTGATCGTCGCCCAGATGCTTTTTCTCGAGAGCGAAAACCCTGATAAGGATATTTCGCTTTATATCAACTCGCCTGGCGGCTCTGTGTCGGCAGGTTTGGCGATCTACGACACGATGCAATTTATCAAGCCTGATATATCGACGCTTTGTACCGGTTTCGCCGCCAGCATGGGTGCATTTTTGCTTCTAGCAGGTGCCAAGGGCAAACGGTTTTCATTGCCTAATGCGCGCATCATGATTCATCAGTTATCAGGTGGCTATCGTGGTCAAGCGTCGGATATTGAGATTCACGCGAAAGAAGCATTGTTCTTGAAACAACGCCTCAATGAAATCATGGCAAAACACACTGGAAAGACCGTTGAAGAGGTCGAAAAAGACACGGATCGCGATAATTTTCTGTCAGCGGAGCAAGCGGTGAAATACGGTATTATCGATAAAGTATTAGAAAACAGGCACGAGGTAGCGAAGTAAGCTGGAACGTAAAAAGAATAGCTTGCGGTGGGTTACGTTACTCACCGCAAAGGTATTTAATATTCAAATCAAGGTCGGAAGTGAGCTGTAGAAACTAAGCCGTAAAAGTAGTTCATAAAATGGCTTTTAGAAATTGTTCGAGCAG
>JANYGV010000303.1 GCA_025359285.1 Burkholderiales bacterium | reverse complement strand
TGCGCAGAGGGCGCGCTGCTCCAGCCTTTTTGTGGCGCGCTCACGAGTATGTCTACACCGGTCGCTTGCATGTCCACCCACATCGCACCAGACGCGATGCAATCGTGCACAAACAATCCGCCGACCGCGTGTACCGCGTCAGCGACGGCGCGCAAATAGTCGTCGTGTAGCATCATGCCGGCAGACGTTTCCACATGCGGCGCGAACACAACATCTGGTTTTTCAGTGGCGATGGTAACGAGCACGTCGGCAATCGGCGCGGGAATCCATGCGGCCGTTTTGTCATGACTCACGCGGCGCGCTTTCATCACCGTGCTTCTCGCGGGGATATTACTCATGTCAAAAATCTGCGTCCATCTATAACTGAACCAGCCGTTTCGAATCACCAGCGCGCGTTTGCCGGTCGCGAATTGTCGCGCGACGGCTTCCACACCAAAGGTGCCGCTACCCGGCACGATCACCGTAGATTTGGCGTGATAAACCGATTTCAGCATGCGCGAAATTTCTTTCATCACGCCCTGAAATCGCATCGACCTATGGTTGAGCGAACGGTCGGTATAAACAACCGAAAATTCAAGCAAATCATCAAGATCAACATGGGGCAATAAGGCGGGCATGGTGGTCTCTTTTATGTGGATTTGGCGTGAGCGTTGCAACAAACGAGTAGCCAACAACGGCGTCCGTTTTCAAGTGAATAATTACGATAGTACGATTGGGAAAATTACGGCGACGTTAATTTTTCTTGCGTGGCGATATTGTATTTTTGTTATGTTGATGAAGCGGCAATGTAATCTAAACACAAGAAATGGCGGGTTGTTTCGACCAAAATTGCTCCAATCGCCGCACCAGTGCTCGTGTTTCAATTGGCGAAAACAGTCTCACTGCCATCCTGAACCGAGCTTAATCGGGTGAAGGGTCTGCTTTTTCACGACGCAGCGAAACAGTAGCCCCCTCGCAAAAGCCGCTCGAAACGACATGCTGGGAAGCGTCCGATAGCTACAACAGCCCGAGCTCAATTAATTTAAACCGAGTTTCGTCCACACCGCGCGTGCAAAAAGCTGCGATTCCAAAAGCAATCGCGCCGTCGCAATTGATTTGATAGGCAAAAAAAAATATTGCCTCATCAGGCGAAATATTCATTACATTCAGCGCACGCTGAAAATATTCTTGATCGGGTTTTACCGCGCCGATTCTGAACGACGGCAGCGCATGGTGAACATGTTGCAGAAAACCCCATGCTTCAATTTTGCACCAGTGCGCGCTTCCCATGTTTGACAACAGCGCAGTTTGATACCGCGCTTTGGTGAGGCTCAACAATTCCTGTGCGCCCGGAAATGGGCCGACCAGCCAGTCGCGGAATTCGGTCAAGTACGATTCGGGCGTGTAGTCCAAAGCGAACTCGGCTACTACTTGGTGCGCAAATTCCGTTTCACTTAAATTGCCTGATTCGTACGCACGCACGGCAGGGGAAGCCAGCCATGCACGCCACATTTGCTCGCGGGTGTGCGTGCCGCCGAGTAGCTTTGACATGTGCGCCTCGCCGCACAATTCGCAGAGTACGCCGCCCAGATCGAAAAGAATGGCTTTGATATTTTTCAATTACTTAAAAGCCATTAACGAATAAGGATGGGGCATTTCGAGGACAATTGGCCGAAGCGCCCCACCAAAGCAGGTGTTTTAGTTCTCTCGAAATCTCTGCTCTCATTCTGAATCCAGCTTTCGATGGAGACCACCTTTCGGTGGCATCAAGCGAAAGATCTGCTTTTCGTTGTTCATTGACAAACAGATCCCTCGCCTGAAGCCGCGCGGGATAACATGCGTGGGGTGCTCGTTATCGTGTTGTCGCTTTGCTGGTTTTACTGTTCACACGATTCGCCGCCGCCCCGCGTATCAACGTCCCCACGCCATCATTGGTCAACACCTCCAGCAGCAGCGCATGGGGCACGCGGCCATCGATAATGTGTGCGGTTTTTACGCCATTTTTGACGGCATCCAGCGCGAAATCGATTTTGGGAATCATGCCGCCGGAGATGGTGCCGTCGTCAATCAATGCTTCGATCATGGATGCGGTGAGGCCGGTTAAGACATTGCCTTTTTTGTCGAGCACGCCTTTGGTGTTGGTGAGGATGATGAGTTTTTCGGCTTGCAGCGCGATGGCGATTTTGCCGGCGACCACGTCGGCGTTGATGTTGTAAGCTGTACCGTTTTCATCCACGCCGAGAGGCGCTATCACTGGAATAAAATCTTCGGTATCGAGCAGATCAATGATGGCGGTGTCGATTCTAACAACCTCACCCACCAGGCCGATATCGATTTGGGTGCGCTTGTCTTCATGGGAGGTGATTTTCATTTTGCGCGCATGGATGAAATTACCATCTTTGCCTGTGAGGCCCACGGCCTTGCCGCCGGCTTTGTTAATCAGCGTGACAATCTCCTGATTGACCAGGCCGCCGAGCACCATTTCCACCACGTCGAGGGTTTCATCATCGGTGACGCGCATGCCCTGGATGAACTGGCCTTCCTTGCCGATTTTGGCGAGCAAGCTGTTGATCTGCGGCCCGCCGCCATGAACGACCACCGGATTCATGCCGATCAGTTTTAAGAGCGTAATGTCTTCGGCAAAATCTTCCTGTAGCGCGACATCGATCATCGCGTTGCCGCCGTATTTGACGACAATATTTTTATCCCAGAATTTTTGAATATAGGGCAGCGCCTCAATCAGCACCTCTGCCTTTTGCGCCGCGGATACCGTGGCGATCACGGCTGCTGCATTCTCTATTTTTTGTTCAGCGCTGCGTTTGGTTTTAGGCGCTTTGGATGCAGCCGGTTTTTTTATCGCGGCTGGGGATAATTTTTTTGCAGCAGGCTTCTCGGGCATCGCATTTCTCCGGTGGATGGCGCAATCAATGATTCACAATTTCGCAGATTGTACGGCTATTGTTCGCGCACACCCAAAATTTGCTGTTGGATCAGCTTTCATCAAAACCCAGCGAGAGCTGCGCATGGATGATGGGCACGGTAGGCGTTTTCTTTCGCCCTGGCCTACCTTCGCGCGCCGGATTACGGCTGCCATGCTTTTTATAAACCTGCTTGGCGACATCACGCACGCCATCATTTTTACGAAGCGCCCATAGCGTATCGCGCGCGAATTTTGCGGATTCCAGATGATCCACAATCGGGGCGGCGTAGTCGCGTCCGATGATGACGCCAATGTGCTCCTGCAGCGTTTGCGGCATGGTCCAGGGCTCAAAAATATACGCATCCGGCACCAACGCCAGGTTCGGCAGCCAGCGCCGTACAAACACTCCCTGCGGGTCTTGATCGTGGGCTTGCTTGATGGGGTTATAAATGCGAATGGTGTTAATGCCCGTGACGCCCGATTGCATCTGCACCTGTGGGTAGTGAATGCCAGGTTCGTAGTCGAGGAATTGAGTGGCGAGATAGACGCTGGTGTGCCGCCAATGCAGCCACAATTGATAGCTGGCAAAGCTTACCAGCATCGCCCGCATCCGAAAGTTTATCCAGCCGGTGTTGTGCAGCATTTTCATGCAGGCATCGATCATTGGGTAGCCGGTTTCACCCCGCTTCCAGGCCAACAATTTCGCGCGCTCTTCAATGGTTAACGCACCTTCATTGCGAACGCCGTCAAAGCCGCGATGCACATTGCGGAATTCAATCGCGGGCTCGCTTTCGAGTTTTTGGATGAAGTGACAGTGCCAATGCAGTCGCGATTCAAATGATTTAAGTGAGGCCAGTAAATTGGTCGGGCGTTCCTGCTCATGCATCGCCAGCAGGGCGGTGCGCTTGCCCCATAGCGCATGCGCGGCCTCGCGAATCGACACCGTGCCATAAGCAAAATGGGTCGAGAGGCGCGAGCATTCATCGGCTGCGCTCAGCGGTGAAGACATGGCGCTGCGATAGTTTTGCCCGCGGACTTCTAAAAATGAAAGCAGTAAATCAATGCCGCGGGCACGGCCACCGCTTTGGCGATTCGGTTTGTCGGCTTCGCCAAAATTCAGTGAAATTGCATCGAGATTTTCAATACTAAAAATTTCCTGGCGGGGGGCGCTGATGTTGGCTGGTTCATTGATTAGCGGCTCGCTCATTTGTGCATCCCAGCGCGACGCCCAGCGGTTGCGGTCGGTAAGCGCACGGATCACGCCGTGTTGGCGGAATTGTTGCCACGGCACGCCGTGTTCATAGCACCACGCGGCAACCCGTCGATCACGCTGAAAAGTGATGTCGTTACCGGTTTCTTCGTGGCTCGCGAGCGCAAATCGGCCGATTTCATTTTTAAGGTCGGTGAGCACGGTGCTCATTTCGCCGTGCCGAATGATGAGCGGCAGCCCCAGCGCGTGTAAATCCTCGCGTAATTCAACCAGCGATTCGCGAATAAAGCCCCAATGCTGGTGCGCAAAATCATCGGCCTGGAACACATCCGGCTCGATAACATACAGCGGCAGCACCGGCCCGCGCGCCGCGGCGTGCGCGAGCGGAGCGTGATCGCTGAGGCGAAGATCGCGTTTGAACCAGACGATGTGCAACATTTTTGGCGGTATCAGAACAGCGCGGGCTTAAATTTTGCGCTTTAGTTTGCGTTTGGGTTTGCTACTCGGCCTTGGTTTCGCGCGCGAGCAGCAGCTTGACGATTTGGCGCGGATCAGCGTTCTCAAAAAGCAACGTGCAAACCGCTTCGGTAATAGGTAAACTGACGCCATAAACCTGGGCGAGTTTCTGCGCAATCGCAGCTGAATTAACACCTTCGGCCACATGCCCTAAATCGGTCAAAATCTGCGCCAGCGTTTTGCGCTCTGCCAGCGCCACGCCCACGCTGCGGTTGCGCGAGAGGCTGCCGGTAGCGGTCAAAATTAAATCGCCGAGCCCGGTCAGCCCCATGAATGTTTCGGCCTTGCCGCCCATCGCCACGCCCAGCCGCACCATTTCCGCCAAGCCGCGGGTAATGATAGCGGCGCGGGCGTTCATGCCGAGGCCCATGCCATCGCACAGTCCTGCCGCGATGGCCATCACATTCTTTAACGCGCCGCCTAGTTCGACGCCGACTAAATCGGCGTTGGAATAAACGCGTAAATTGCCGCCATTCAAGATGTTCGCGGTTTTTTGCGCGAAGTCGAAATCGTTGCAGGCGAGAGTGAGGGCAGTAGGCAGGCCGCGTGCGACTTCGAGCGCGAAGCTAGGACCCGATAATGCACCAAAGCGCGCACCGTGGTTCGCACGGCCACCCATAATTTCCCCGACCGTTTCGTGCGGCAATTTTGCGGTTTCTCGATCAAAACCTTTGCATGCCCAAATGATAGGTAATTTTGGGCTTGACGCATGAGCGAGTGTGGCGGTGTCGCGGAGCCCGGCGGTGGACGTGGCGATCAAGGCAATGTCGGCTGAGTGCAGGGCGGTCTTAAAATCGCGTTCAATTGCCAGAGCGGCGGGCAGTGAAATGCCGGGCAGATAGCGCGTATTCTCGCGGCTCGCGGCGAGCGCTGCAATTTGTGCAGCATCGCGGCTCCAGAGTGTGACCTGATGTTTGCTGGAAAACGCGATGGCGAGCGCGGTGCCCCATGCGCCTGCGCCGAGTACCGCGATTTTTAACGCCATTGTTTAGTCACCCCAAACTTGGGATTTATTCACATAGCCGGTTTGTCCGTCGCGGTGCCGTACCGGCAGCCAGCCATTAACGGCAGGCCCGGTCGCGTCCAGCACCACAAGTCGAACCGCGTCAAAAACGATCGCGGCATTTGGGTTCGGCATGACGCGAATTTCGGCACTGTTGACAAAGACTTGCACCGTGCGGTTAGTGCTGAGTGCACTGCTTTCAATCCAGCCGACGGTATTGTCCGCGTCGCGAATTTTTATCCACTTATCCAGTTTGACCAATATTTCCACCGGATGCTGGCGAGAGAGAATAAATGTCTTCTGCGCTTTTGCGGATGGCGCGTCGTAAATAATCGCTGGCTTATCGCCGATGGCCGCGTAGAACGCGCCCGCTGCGGGTGTAGCTTGTGCAGTTGCAGGCTGTGGCGCTGGTGCCGTTGGTCTTGAAAGAGGCGCTTGCGCGTGGGCCACGTGAAGCGAGATTGAAAAACAAAACGCCGCGCACAGAGTGGCGGCGATTGTCGAGATTGCGTTCATAAATGTCGCGCGCAGTTTTTAGTGCGTGAGTACAGGTGCCGGTGTGGCCGACTGCTCTGCTTCTTGAGCCTTTTGTGCCTGGAAAAGCGCTTCAAAGTTGACTGGGTTCAGCAGCACTGGCGGGAAACCCGCGCGGACAATGGCGTCCGAGATGGATTCGCGTGCATACGGGTACAAAATATTCGGGTTACCAATAGCCAGAATGGGCTCGAGATCCTGGTTGGGGACATTGCGAATCGCGAAAATGCCCGCTTGGCAACATTCCACCAAAAACATGGTTTTTTCGCCAACTTTGGCGGTCACCGTGAGTGTCAATTCGGTTTGATAAATGCCATCGTCCACGCTTTTCGAAACATGGTGAAGTTGCACATCAACATTGGGCGACTCGCGCTCCAGAAAAATTTGCGGCGCGTTCGGTACTTCGAGCGACAGATCTTTAACGTAAATCTTTTCGATCGAGTAAACCGGTTGGTTGTCGGTAGCGGCGGGAGTCGCGGAGAGCGTTGCGTCGGTCATGCTGTTTCCTTGGGTTAGTTACAACTATTAAATGAATAAATTTTTTAAGCCGATGGCAGCTAATAACAGCATTACGCGGCCAGCAGTGGCACCAGCCCGCCGGCTTTGTCGAGCGCAGCAAGCTCATCGAACCCACCCACGTGTTTATTACCGATATAAATCTGCGGCACGGTGCGGCGCTGCGTTTTTTCCATCATTTCGTCGCGTTTTGCAGGGTCAAGGTCGATACGAATTTTATCAATCTCGGTCACGCCTTTGGCTTTCAGCAGTCGCTCCGCCATCTGGCAGTAAGGGCAAACACCAGTGGAATACATGGTAATTTTTGGCATGATGACGCGGCTTATTTTTCGGTCGGTAAACTGGCGGATTGCCAGGCGCTGAAGCCGCCTCGCAACTGATAAACCTCAGTAAAACCCAGTGCTTTGAGGGCGCGGGCGGCGGCACCCGCTTTGTTGGTATTGCCGCTGGTGACGATCACGGGCTTATCTTTGAATTTTGCAATTTCGTCGACGCGCTTGTCGATTTCGGATAACGGAATATTTTTCGACTTCGGAATTCGCCCGCCGTTGAATTCACCGCCGTCGCGAATATCGAGCACCAGCGCATTACCCGTATTCATCAGACGTGTGGCTTCCAGCGTGCCAATTTCCTTATTGTTGCCTACTAATTTGGCGATACTCGGCCAAGCCAGCATCGCACCGCTGGCCACAAACAGCGCGGCCATCATAATATTTTGTGTCAAAAATTCGGTCATATTTTTTCAATTGGGTGAAATGCAAAATGGGGTGATTCGCGGGCGCACCTGCAAAGTTTTCATGGGGCGCGCTGAACAATGGTTTGAGCAAGCCCGCGAAAACCTGATATTTTACCGAGAAATCGTTCGCATTGCCCTAACTTTCATGATTCAACGAGAAGTCGCCCGTTGCGCATGCGCTTCTGGATGATAAATGCGGTTGGAATAATGCATTCTCAAGAGCAGGTTGGCCCGGTTTTTCCCGTTTATCGTTTTGCTGCGTTGTCTTATATTGTTCTGTACTTTTGCGTGATTTTGGATTTAACCTCATCTTTTTACTGACAAAAATATGAAAAAACTCGTTTTGATGCGCCACGGCGAAAGTGCCTGGAATTTAGAGAACCGATTCACCGGCTGGACCGATGTTGACTTAACGGAGCGCGGCGTGGCCGAGGCCAAACGAGCCGGTAATTTGCTGAAAGCCAAGGGGCTCGATTTTGATTTGGCGTATACCTCGCTGCTGACCCGCGCGATTCGTACGTTGTGGTTTGCCCAGGAAGCGCTTGACCGTCGCTGGATTCCGGTTATCAAGCATTGGCGATTAAACGAGCGCCACTATGGCGCGCTGCAGGGTTTGAACAAGGCCGAAACAGCCGCGAAATTTGGCCCGGAACAGGTGCTGATATGGCGTCGTTCCTACGACACGCCGCCGCCTGCGCTGTCGGCAGATGACCCTCGTTATGAGGCCAAAGATATTCGCTATGCCTCGTTATTGCCGGAGGAAATCCCGATGACAGAATGCTTGAAGGACACGGTGGCGCGCGTCGTGCCGTATTGGCAATTGGAAATTGCACCACAAATCCATGCTGGGAAGCGCGTCATCATCGCGGCACACGGCAATTCGCTGCGCGCGTTGATCAAACATCTGGATCATGTCTCTGACGCGGATATCGTTAACCTTAATATTCCCACCGCGGCGCCGCTGGTCTACGAGCTAAGCGACGATTTAAAGCCGATTCGTCACTATTTTCTGGGTGACCAAGCTGAAATTGCTAGCGCGGCGGCCGCCGTGGCAGCACAGGCCGGCGCACAAAAATCAGCGACTAAACCCGATGCAAGAATAGCGTGATGGAAATAGTGCATCGGTGGGATTGTGAAATTGTGGAATTACGAAATAGTGGAATTACAAGATAGTGCCTAAGACGAGTTTGATTTAGTGTCAGCAAAACGATTCATTATGGTCGGCGTAATTGCCTTGGAGACCGCGTGGATGCTAGGGTTTGCGGCATCTGCGGGCGCCCAGAAAACGTCGGCAGAGGCCGAAAAAAAACGCCTTGATGAACTGCGCGGGCGAATCGAGCAACTGCAACGTAATGTCGCCAAAAGCGAAGCATCGCGCGTCGAAGCAGCGGATGCGCTGAAAACTTCAGAAAAAGCGATCAGTGAAGTCAATCGTAGCCTAACTGAACTGAATGTTCAGCAAAACAGCATTGGTCAGGCGCTGACTGAGACCCAAAAATCCATCGATGAAGCTCGTGCCGATGTGGGAAAACAACAAATGTTGCTGGATCGCGTGATTCGTCATCAATACATGCATGGCAGTGCCGATGCGCTGCGGCTGGTGCTTGATGGGCAGGATGTGGCGGCGGTGGAGCGGGAGTTGCAGTATTTTGGCTATATTTCCAAAACGCGTGCGCTGCTTATCGTCAAGCTGAAACAAACGCTCACAAAATTGGCAGAACTAGAAACGGGTGTGCGCGTCAAAAAAGATGAGTTGACTGCAAATGCGATTGAACAGCAAAAGGCACGTGCCGCCATCGATGAAGAGCGGGTGGCAAGGCAGAAGCTACTAAACCGGATTGCGGGTGACATCAGCAAAGGACGTAACGAGATTGGTCGTTTAAAACGCGATGAAGATCGACTCAGTAAATTGGTTGATCAAATTACCAAAGAGTTGATTAGAACGGCGGCACGGCGCGCCGAGCAATTGAAAGAGCAAAAGCGTCAACAAGAAAAAATTAAGGAGAAAGCGCAAGCGAAAGAGAAAGAGCTAGACAAGGAGCGCCTCGCGAAAGGATTGCCTCCCAACATCCGTAAGCCAGAGGCGCGCGTAGATTCTGGGTCGTCGAATAAATCGTCCCCGGGATCGCCAAGCGCATCGGCGGTTACAGCTGAAGGTGCTGTCGAAAGCGTGGCAGATGCTGGTTTTGTAGGGCGAGCCTTTGAAAGCTTGCGGGGAAAACTGAAATTACCGGCGCGAGGTGAACTTGCAGGTCGTTTTGGCACTCCAAGAGAAGATGGTGGCGTAACCTGGAAAGGTGTTTTCATTAAAGCGGAGTCTGGGCAGTCGGTAAGGGCCGTGGCGGACGGGCGCGTGGTGTTCGCGGATTGGCTGCGAGGATTTGGCAACTTATTGATTCTGGATCACGGTAATGGCTATATGAGCTTGTACGGCAACAATGAAAGTTTATTGAAATCGGTCGGTGAAAATACGCAGTCGGGCGAGAATATCGCGTCAGTCGGATCGACCGGTGGCGCGTTGGAATCAGGTGTATATTTTGAATTACGTCATGAAGGAAAACCGTTCGATCCGATGAAATGGATTGGCCGATAAAGGGCTAATTAAAAGCAGCGTTGAATAGCGCTACGCCGCGAAATTAGTGAGCCCACGCGGATAACGCACAAGTAATACGCAAGCAATGCAAAAGCATCAGCTGAGCCATGAGAGCAACAACATTAAGGTATTGAAAATGAACGATAGTCAAACCAAACTTCCGCCGCAATTAAAACCCAAAGTCCATCTCCATCCCTCCGGAACCAAGCTTAAAGCGGTGGGATTAGTGGGCTTGGGGGCTGTCGTCGGCGTGGCATTGAGCTTGAATTTTTCGGCTACGGCCGAGAAGCAAAAGACCACGTTGAATCTGCCGATTGAAGAGGTGCGCATGCTGTCCGAAGTGTTCGGGCGCATTAAAAGCGACTATGTGGAAGATGTGGATGACAAGCGTCTTATTAAAGAGGCGATTAACGGTATGTTAACCGGGCTAGATCCGCACTCAGCGTTTCTGGATGCCGATGCGTTTAAAGAAATGCAAACCGTTACCACCGGCAAATTCGGCGGGCTTGGGATAGAAGTGGGCCAGGAAGATGGGTTGGTCAAAGTTATCTCGCCGATCGATGACACCCCTGCTTTCAAGGCCGGGGTAAAAGCAGGTGACTATATTTTTAAAGTGGATGACGTCAGCCTGCGCGGCGTGTCGATTAACGACGCGGTGAAACGCATGAAGGGTGAGCCGGGCACTGACGTTACGCTTACCATTTTGCGCAAGGGCGAAAGTAAAGAGCTGGTATTTAAAATTCGACGTGCCGTGATCGAAATTCAAAGCGTTCGTGCGCGTGCAATCGAGCCCGGGTATGCCTACGTTCGGCTGGCTCAGTTTGAAGAGGCGACCGCTGAAAAAATGGTGCGTGCGATCAACGATGCCTACAAGCAAAACAATGGAGCGCTCAAGGGAATTGTGCTCGATTTGCGTAACGACCCGGGCGGACTGCTGAATTCTGCGGTGGCGGTATCCGCTGCATTTTTGCCGAAAGACGCGTTGGTGGTTTACACCGATGGGCGAGTGGAAGATTCGAAGATGCATCTCACCGCACGTAAGGAAAATTATCTGCGAAATTCATCGAAAGAAGATTACATCGCCAAACTGCCGCCCTCGATCAAAGACATTCCTATGGTGGTGTTAGTCAACAACGGCAGTGCATCAGCGTCTGAAATTGTGGCCGGTGCTTTGCAGGATCATAAGCGTGCGGTGATCATGGGCTCGCAAACCTTTGGCAAAGGCTCGGTGCAAACCATTCTGCCGCTGAATAACAACAGCGCGATGAAACTCACGACGGCACGTTATTTCACCCCAAATGGACGCTCAATTCAGGCCAAAGGCATCACACCCGATCAGATGGTGACCGACGGGTCGCAACGCATCGAAATGCGCGAGGCCGATTTGGAACGGCACCTGATTGGTGATGATGAGAAAAAAGCTGCTGATGCCCTGAAGTCTGAGGCGTTAAAAGCGGAAACGCTTAAAAAGTTAAACGAGGCGGCGGCGAAGCCAGCGGCTGAAGGGAGTAAGAGTGGAACTGTGTCTCCTCCCGGAGCGGGCGATGCAAAGGTCGCCGATTCGAAGGCCGCAGAAGATAAGCCTGTCGAATACAAACCACTTGATGGTGCTGACGGTAAACCGGTAGATTTTGTATTGCAGCAGGCAATGAACTTCTTGAAAGGGTTGCCTGTGGCGTCGAACCCGCGAGAGTTGCTCGCTTCAAACGCAGTCACAACGCCCGGTGTCAAAAGCGGTGTTAAAACTGCCGCCGTTGTGTCGCCTGTGAAGTCGGCTACCAAAGCTGAAACTAAGGCCGAAGCTAAGGCCGAAGCTAAGGTTGAAGCTAAGCCCGCCGCGGGTAAATAGAAATATTGTTGGCGCTGCCAGCGATGCGTGAAGATTCCATGAATGATCGAGCACTATTGAGGTATAGCCGTCACATTTTGCTCGAAGAATTCGGAGTCGAGGCGCAGCAAAAACTGGCGGCGTCTCACGCATTAGTGATTGGTGCGGGCGGCTTAGGCTCGGCTGCGCTCTTGTACTTGGCCTCGGCGGGTGTTAGCGAGATCACGGTGGTGGATGGTGATGATGTTGATCTGACTAATTTACAGCGCCAGATCATTCATCGAGAGTCTGGTATTGGCAGCAATAAAGCACTGTCTGCAGCGGCATCCATGCGGGCTTTGAACGCAGATATTTGCGTCACACCGGTAACAGAACGTCTTTCCGCAGCCACCACAGCGGAATACGTTTCCAAAGCGGATGTGGTGCTGGATTGCACCGACAATTTCGCCACCCGGCACGCCATTAATCGTGCCTGTGTACGCTACCAAAAGCCGCTCGTTTCGGGTGCGGCGATTCGTTTTGACGGACAAATTACGAGCTTTGATTTTCGTCTCGCGAACAGCCCTTGCTATCACTGCTTGTTCCCAGACGACAGCGCAATTGACGATCTAGCGAACGACAGCGATGAGGAGCGGTGTGCAGTCATGGGCGTGTTTGCGCCCTTGGTTGGCATCATTGGGGCGATGCAGACAGCCGAAGCATTGCGCCTGTTAACGGGTGTGGGACTGCCGCTCACGGGCCGCCTACAGATGCTCGATGCGCGTACCATGTCGTGGCAGACCGTTAAATTCAAACGCGATTCTTCATGCAGCGTCTGCGCAAAGGCGAGTGAGGTTTCAGGCGTTCCGCCATTGAAACAAGAGGAAGAATCGTATGAAACGATTTAGTTTAATTTTGTTATCAGCCGTAGCGTTGATCGTTTCGTCGGCGCAAGTAAACGCACAAGTGTTGTACAAATACGTCGATGCCAATGGCAAAGTCACTTATTCTGACAAAGCTCCTAAGCCGGGCGAAAAGGCAGAGCGTATTACGGCGGATACCACAACCAACATCATTAATTCACCGGCGGGGGTGCGTGCAGGTGCGGGCAGTCTAGCAAGCGGCGGTAAAGAAACGTCGGCTGACGCGGGTGTGCGCACTAAGGCGCGTGCCGCCGAGCGGGATAAGCTGAAAGTCAATGTAGATGCGGCTCAAGCAAATCTGGAAAGCGCAAAAAAAGCACTTGAAGATGGGCAACAGCCGCGCGAGGGTGAACAGCGCATCATAGTGCGAGCGGGCGGTAATTCGGTCTTACGCACCGACGCTTATCGTGAGCGAATTGAGAAGCTGGAGGCGGCGGTAAAATCTGCTGAAGAACAATTGGATCTCGCGCAAACTAATTACCGCCGTGGTGCGCCAGATTAGTCATCTCTAAATTCCAGCGGGGTCGAACGCTGAAACCGCGCGTTACCTGTAAAAGTAAACCGGGATCGGCTTCAATTCGCAGTGCTGCCGCGAATGCGATCATGGCACCGTTATCTGTACAAAACTCCAACGGTGGAAAAAACACCTGCGCCCCGATGCGCTCGGCCTCACGCAATAGCGTACTGCGCAAGGATTGGTTTGCGCCCACCCCACCCGACACCACTAGCGCTTTCATATCGGTTTGTTTAAGCGCGGCAAGGCATTTTGCGGCGAGCACATCTACCACTGCTGCCTGAAACGATGCGGCAATGTCAGCGCGGGTGTCGTCAGCAAGAAACTTGGTTGTGTCGGTGAGCTTTTTAGTGAGCATCAGCACGGCTGTTTTCAGGCCGCTGAAGCTGAACTCCAGATTACCGCTATGCAGCATCGGACGCGGTAGCAGATATTTTTTTGCATTTCCCTGCTTGGCGAGCTCACTTAATGCAGCACCGCCGGGATAGGGTAAGGCAAGCAGGGAGGCAGTTTTGTCGAAAGCTTCGCCAGCGGCGTCATCCACAGTTTCGCCGAGCAATGTATAGCGCCCAACTGCCTCAACGGCCATTAATTGGGTGTGCCCGCCAGACACCAGCAGTGCTATAAATGGAAATTTCGGCCTGGGCTCGGCCAATAGCGGCGATAACAAATGGCCTTCTAAATGATGAATACCAATCATCGGTTTGCCAAGCGCCAAGCCCAATCCTGCCGCTACGCTAGTCCCCACCATTAACGCACCGCCTAAGCCCGGACCCTCGGTGACCGCAATCGCATCGACTGATCTAAGTGAGCGATTGCTCTCTGCTAAAACCTTTTCAATCAGGGGAACAAGGCGCTGAATATGGTCACGCGAAGCGAGTTCGGGCACAACGCCGCCGTATGCCGCATGCATCGCAATTTGGGAATGTAGTGCATGCGCGAGCAAACCCGCCGACGCGGGTAGCGCGGTATCGTATAGCGCTACGCCGGTCTCGTCGCATGATGTTTCAATACCTAAAATAAGCATACAGCTCTGTCCTTTTGAAGTGCGTTGTGCAGGCAGCTTGGCAAAACGCGTCTAAGCCGCTATTATATTGGGCTCTTCGCAGTGAATGTGGCTGTCAAGAGGTATTTGCAGGAAGTAGCACCTTCAGACCCACAATTCATAGCGGCGTTACAGCAACACTAGCGCGATGCAGAATTGGGCGGGCATAACTAGAAAGTAGAAAGGTTTTTTGAAATGCCATTGATTCGATTGAAAGAGAATGAGCCGTTTGACGTCGCTCTGCGCCGTTTTAAACGTGCTGTTGAAAAAACCGGTTTGCTGACCGAGCTTCGTGCTCGCGAGTCATATGAAAAGCCAACGGCTGAGCGCAAGCGCAAGCACGCTGCCGCCGTCAAGCGCCGCTACAAACGCCTACGCAGTCAAATGCTGCCGCCGAAACTTTACTAAGTTTCGCAAAAGCAAAAATCTTTTGAGGCAGAGTGCGAAAGCGCTCTGCCTTTTTTACTTTTTAAGGTGAACAATATGACGTTACGTGACCGCATCAACGAAGACATGAAAGCCGCCATGAAAGCGCGCGAAGCCGAAAAACTCAACGCCATTCGTTTACTCACCTCGGCACTCAAACAAAAAGAAGTCGATGAGCGCATTGAGATCACCGACGATGTGGTGTTGAACGTTATTGAGAAAATGTTGAAGCAACGCAAAGATTCTATCGAGCAATTTACCGCTGGCAATCGCCTTGATCTGGTGGCGAAAGAGCAGTTTGAGGTCGGTGTGTTGCAGGTTTATATGCCTGCGCAGATGTCGGACGCTGAACTGGCATCCGTGCTCGAAGCGGTGATTGCGGAGGTCAGTGCGACGAGCGCCAAGGACATGGGTAAGGTCATGCACACGCTGCGTCCGCGTGTGGCCGGGCGCGCGGATATGGGTAAGCTGTCGGCGGTGGTGAAGGCGCGATTGGGATAACTTTCCGGTCGCTTATAATTAAAGCCTGATGATTCCACCAGACTTTATTCAGCAGTTGCTTGCTCGCGTTGACATTGTTGACGTGGTGGACAAGCACGTTAAGTTAAAAAAAGCGGGACAGAATTATTCGGCTTGTTGCCCGTTTCACAATGAGAAAAGCCCGAGCTTTTCGGTCAGCCCGCAAAAGCAGTTTTATCATTGCTTCGGCTGCGGCGCGCACGGCTCGGCGATTTCGTTTTTGATGGAATACGCGGGCATGGGTTTTCGCGATTCGGTGCGCGAATTGGCCGAGGGCGTGGGCCTCACCATGCCGCAGGAAGCGAATTCAGGCGAATCAATTGAGCGCGCTCGCGAAGCCGCAAGCCTAGGTGAAGTGATGTCGGCGGCACGCGATTTTTATCGGCGTGAATTAAAAAATTCTTCGAAAGCGATTGAATATTTCAAAGGCCGCGGCGTGAGCGGTGAGATCGCGGCCAAGTTTGGTCTTGGCTATGCGCCTGATGATTGGCAGGGTTTGAAAGGCGCGGTGGAGGATTACACGGCAGGTGCCTTAAGCGAATGCGGACTGGTGATTGATAACGATGAAGGCCGGCGCTATGATCGGTTTCGTGATCGGGTGATGTTCCCGATTTTGGACCAACGTGGCAATGTGATTGGCTTTGGCGGCCGCATTATTGGTCAGGGAGAACCCAAATATTTAAATTCGCCCGAGACCCCGCTATTCGAAAAAGGCCGCGAGTTATACGGGCTTTTTCAGGCACGACGTTCGATCCGCGATCAGCAAACCGCGATTGTCGTTGAAGGCTACATGGATGTGGTGGCGCTCGCGCAAAATGGCGTCGAGAATGCCGTCGCCACACTCGGCACCGCGACCACGCCCACGCATGTGCTAAAGCTGTTGCGTATGGCCGATAACCTGGTGTTTTGTTTTGATGGCGATAAGGCCGGTCGAAAAGCGGCGTGGCGGGCGTTGGAACAATCGCTGCCGGTGGTGATTGACGGCAAAGATATTCGCTTTTTATTTTTGCCCGTCGAGGATGATCCGGACACATTCGTGCGCCGCTTGGGTAAAGATGCCTTCATGGCGGAATTAAAAACTGCAAAGCCGTTGTCCGCGTTTTTGTTTGACCAACTATCGAGTGAAGTAGATACGACCAGCGAAGAAGGCCGCGCACGCTTGCTGGCAAACGCGAAGCCGCTGATTGCACAAGTTTCTACCCAGACTGCCCCTGCCTTGGCGCTGATGTTGCGGCGGCGTTTGGCGGATACGGTGGGGCTGGGCGCGATTGAAGTAGAGCGGCTGATCCCGATGTGGGTAGGTGGTAATGGAGGTGGAACCGCGGGCGGAAATGCAGGCCGAACTACGGGCAATAATGCGCCCAGTGGCTACAATAATGCGTCACTTAATAACGGTTTCGATAATGGCTCTCGTAAAACACCGCGTGCGCCGCAGGAGACGTATCGCGATGGTTCGCCCAAGCCGCGCCAATATGCGCCGGGTGACAAGCGTGCGAATTGGGACGCCAAGCACCGTCGCGAGCCGACGCTTTCGGCGGGCGCTAAAAAAGTCGCCAAGTTGTCGCCCGCGGAGCAACTTATCGTTGACATGATGTTAAAGCCGCAGCTCGCTGGCCGCTTTGATTTTGCGGTTGATGAAATCGAGGAAAGCGCCATTGGAGCAGCCCAGCGGATGGCACAATTTATTCGCGACCATGATTTTGAAGTCAACATGGGCGGCGTGCTTGAGCATTTTCGCCATTCGTTGGACGAATCGATTTTGGATCGGCTCTCAAAACATCCCTTGATTACCGACGATGACATGGCCGCGCGCGACGTGGATGCTGATTTTGATGCGGCATTAGCGAAGCTGCACGAAACCGCACTAGCCGCGCAGAAACGTGCTGAGATCGATCGCCGCGCGCGCGAGATGGGGCTTACTTAGCCGTCGAGTTTCGCTGTCGATTTACGCGCACCAAGGTGCTACGGATTTTGTTTCATGTCCTCAAGACACTCGTGGCCCTTCGCGGTGATTTCAAAGCGTCCGAGTATTGCGGTTTCAATAATGTGGCCCTTGCGCCCCAGAAACGTGGCCACGCCATTAGCCAATTTGGCATCCGGGTTAACGGCGAGCGCGCCGAGTCCGGCGATACAGTTTTTGACGAATAGCGCGAGTGTGCCTTTTTCGGTTAATTCATAGCTGCCGTCTTTGTGATGAACTAGCATTTTGATGCCGACCAAATGGCGCGCGTTGCGGGCCACGCAAGCACTCGGTTTGTCGGATTTCAGCATACTGCCCACTTGCTCTAAGGCCTCAAATTCATCTCTGCTGAGGCGTTGGGTGATGACGGGTTGTTTCAATTTTTTCCTTTAGGTCACTTTTTGGCGCGCGTTTGCGGCGACGGCTTCAATTATGCAACGGCGCGCGTCTCGATCTCAACGCAATTGAGTACGAGGAAGCCAAGAAACAATTTTTTGGCCGTGTTGTCTAAGCAGGGGAGCGTAAACATCGATGATCACAGAAAGCTATGTGACACAACTTTTGTGCAGGATGCTTGCCTTACCTTATGCCGCATTTTAAGGCGTATCGCGGCTTTGAATTAAAATTAATCCAAACTCTAGCATTGACGGGTATCTTGAACGATTTATATCTTGGAATGCGCGCCAGATAACGAGTTTAAAGTTTTAATTTGTACGCCTTAAAATCATAGGGTAATCAAATGTTTAGCAAAAGCACTATTGAAAAATGGTCTCTTTTGCTATAATCGAGGGTTCTTTGATACTTTATTCAGCAATGAGCGCGATTGTCACCCGTTAGTGTTTGGCTTGTCGTTAGCTCTATTTGCCTCAATATCCACTAGCAGAACACTAATCGCACAACACGGCACACCGCCGCAAACGGACACCACCCACATGGCACGCAAACCCAAAAGCGCTCGCGAGCACGACGAGTTCCCGATCCCCAACTTCAAGGCGAGTAAGCAAGAAGCCGCCAAGATTGACGTTGAAGTTCAGAGAACGCGCCTCAAAAGCCTGATCAACCTCGGCAAAGAACGTGGCTTTTTAACCTACGCAGAAATTAACGACCATCTCCCGGATATGGTCGATGCCGAGCAAATCGAATCGATTACCACCACTTTTAACGAGATGGGGATTCAGGTTTACGACGAAGCGCCGGATGCTGAGACTTTGTTGATGACAGAGGCCGCACCCGTTTCGTCCGATGATGACGATGCCGAAGAAGAAGCCACCGCGGCGTTGACCACGGTTGATTCTGAGTTCGGTCGCACCACCGATCCTGTGCGCATGTACATGCGCGAGATGGGATCGGTTGAATTGCTGACGCGCGAAGGTGAAATCGAAATCGCCAAACGCATCGAAGATGGCCTGAAACACATGATCCACGCGATCTCCTCCTGCCCAACGACGATTCAGGAAATACTGAATCTCGCCGACAAGGTCGAGAATGACGAGATGCGGATTGACGAAGTCGTTGATGGCTTGGTGGATCCAAACGAAGCTGAAGTGGCTGAGGCCGCGTTATCCGAAGAAGAGTTGGATGGCGCAGAAGAAATCGAAGAAGATGAAGACGAGGATGGTTCGATCGCCGCCGCGAATCTGGAGCTGCTGAAACAAGAATCACTCGCCAAATTCAATTCGATTCGCAAAACCTTCAAGCGCATGAAAAAAGTGCTGGTCGAAAAAGGCCATCGTTCGCGCGCTTACAAAGATTTGCAGGAAGAGATTTCAGCCGAATTGATGCAAATCCGTTTCTCGGCCAAGCAGGTTGAACTATTGTGCAGCTCTCTGCGCGGGCTAGTTGAAGGCGTGCGCCAGCGCGAGCGTGAGATTCAAGAGTTGTGTGTGAAAAATTCGGGTATGCCGCGCCCGCATTTTATCAAGTCGTTTCCCGGCAACGAAACCAATGTGAAATGGATCGCTGACGAGATCGCCAATAGCAAAACATTCGCGCTCGCGCTGACCAAGTTCAAGCCATCGATTCTTGAGCAGCAAGAGGCGCTGATTAATTTGCAAAAAGATGTCGGCCTGCCGATCAAGGATTTGAAAGAAATCGCTCGCCAAATGAGCACGGGTGAGGCCAAAGCTCGCCGTGCCAAGCGCGAAATGATTGAGGCTAACCTGCGCCTGGTGATTTCGATTGCGAAAAAATATACCAACCGCGGTTTGCAATTTCTCGATTTGATTCAAGAGGGAAATATCGGCTTGATGAAAGCTGTTGATAAGTTTGAATACCGCCGCGGCTATAAATTCTCAACCTACGCGACTTGGTGGATTCGCCAGGCCATTACGCGTTCGATCGCCGATCAGGCGCGCACCATCCGCATCCCGGTTCACATGATTGAGACCATCAATAAAATGAATCGCATTTCACGGCAGATTTTGCAGGAGACCGGCCTTGAGCCCGATCCAGCAACGCTCGCCGTAAAGATGGAAATGCCGGAAGATAAAATCCGCAAAATCATGAAGATTTCCAAAGAGCCGATCTCGATGGAAACGCCCATTGGTGACGACGATGATTCGCATTTGGGCGACTTTATTGAAGACACCAATTCGCTGGCGCCACTTGATTCAGCGCAGTACGGCTCACTTCGCGATGTGACCAAGGATGTTCTGGATTCCCTTACGCCACGCGAAGCAAAAGTATTGCGGATGCGCTTTGGTATTGAGATGAACACCGACCACACATTGGAAGAAGTAGGCAAACAATTTGATGTCACGCGCGAGCGTATCCGTCAAATTGAAGCGAAAGCGCTTCGCAAATTGCGCCATCCAAGCCGCAGTGAAAAGCTGAAGAGCTTCCTGGAAACCGACAGCTAGATTTAAACAAGCATCATTGAAGCGGGCAGTCGGTGAAAACCCGCTGCCCGTTTTCTTTTGAGCCCGCTAATGGTTTCGGTTACGATGTAGATGTTAAAAATAGATACGTTTGCTTGGATTGTGCGCGACACATAATTTAGCGCTGTCAGGATTTACAAAACTCATTTTTAAAATCAGCCGCAGCATAGTACGAAGCGAATAAAAATTTTTGCATTGCGCATCGGTAAATTCGAGATGGTTTTATCGTGGCTGCGCGGCGCGACGTTATGCTGACGCGAGGGTGAAATCAGGTGCAAATAGGGCGCACTCAAGGCATAGTCAATTCTAAGAAGTCGGACATGGGAAATCCACAAGGCTTGATTGTTCGCCGCCGCGTCGATGGCATGCGTTTCTTGCGGGCGTATTTGTTTTTGTGGCCGATTCTGGTCTTACACGCCGCCTTTGCGCTATCGCCGCCAGAAGCTTCCAACGCTGCTGCAACCGCTGCCGTTTCGGTTCCGACCCATTCGCGAGTTGCGCTTACCCCCGCAGAGATCGCTTATATTCGCGTCGCAACGCCCGTCCGGGTGGGCGTCACGGGTAACGGGCCACCGCTTTATCAAATTAACGAGCGCGGTGAACTTGACGGCGTTGTCGGCGATTATCTGCGCTGGGTAAGCGAGAATACTGGCCTCGTGTTTGAAGTTAAATCGCTGCCGACGTTTGAAGATTCATTGAATGCGGCCGCAGCAGGCCAAGTTGACCTGCTGCCCCTGTTTGCGCTCGACAAGTCGCGCTTGCCCGGATTCACGCTGACGAGAACCTATCTGAGTATTCCGACGGTATACATCGCTAGACGGGGTCTAACCGATGTTTCGCCCGCCAATAATTTCAATGGCTATAAAGTAGCCGTGGTCAGAGCTACGTCCGCAGACGAGTATCTTCAGCGCAGCATGCCCGGCGCCAAGCGGGTTCCTTATTCTGATGGGGCGCAGGCCATAAAAGCGGTGTCTACCGGTGAAGCCGATGTTTTTGTAGGGCCATTGGCGTTAGCAAGCTATTACATTGACAAAAATTTGCTGTTTAATTTGGATCTTCGGGGCGAAGTAAACGCCAGTTTGGGCGCTTACAGCATGGCCATAACGGCTAAGCCTCCTGAGCTGGCGTCGATCATACGCAAAGCACTCAACGCAATGACACAAGCCGAAGATATCGGTATTCGAAGCAAGTGGACTTCGTCACAGTCTCTTTTAAAGCCCCTTGATATGCAGGCTGCGCTTACGCCGGACGAGATTGAATGGGTTAAACAAAATCGTGAACTGCGCGTGGCCTATGACCGCGAGTTCGTACCGTTCAGCTTTGAAGAGCAAGGCGGGGCGATGTCAGGGCTGGCGGCCGATTATTTGAAATTGGTTGAACAAAAAGTCGGGCTCAAGGTAATCGCTACCAAAGCAGAATCCTGGGATGGTGCGCTGGCTGACGTGCGCGCAGGCCGCGCTAATTTGTTGATCGCGGCTGCCCGGAATGACGAGCGGCGATCCTATTTGACGTTTGTGGGGCCTTATGCGGGCGTGCCCACTGGCATTGTGGCGCGCTTGAATGATAAGTTGGTAATGGCCATGGATGATCTGGCGCACGAACAAGTCGCCGCGATTCAGAGCCACTTTTTGCTGCCGGCGCTGAAGCGACAATACCCGGGCATGAAAATTGTTGAATTTGAATCACAGCGCACGGCACTGGATGCCGTGGAGAGCGGCAAAGTACGCGCGGCCATTGGCAACCTCAATGTGATTGATCCTATTTTGCAACGCCATTTTCTGGGCGCGCTTCGGGTGGTGAATACGGTGCCACGCGGTGATAGTGAACTCTATTTTGCGGTACCGAGCGGCGTTTCTGAACTGGCGCGCGTACTGCGCAAAGGTCTGGACGGGGTCACGCCCCAAGAGCATGCGGCGCTTCGCCAAAAGTGGCTAAACGTGACCTATCAGTCTGGTGTACCGTGGCGAAAAATTTTGCAGATTGGTCTGCCCATCGCGATATCTCTGCTTATCGTTCTGGTGGTGACGCTATGGTGGAATCGAAAACTCAAGCAAGAAGTCGCACTGCGTTCACTAGCGGAGTCTAGATTAACCGAGGCACTGACCGCAGCACAAAATGCGAGCGAGGCAAAGTCGCGCTTCCTCGCCACTATGAGTCATGAAATTCGCAACCCGGTCTCAGGCATTGTGGGTACGGCGCATGCGCTGATGCGGCACGCAGAGACTCCCCGCCAGCGAGAAAGCCTTCAGGTAATTCGCGATTCAGGTGACTATCTGATCAGGTTGTTGACCCAAGTGCTGGATCACACGAAATCTGAGGCAGGTAAATTTACGCTGGTGGCGGAATGGATCAATCTGAAAAAGCTGATCGAGGAGTCGGTCAATCCGTTTCGCTATGTTGCTGAGCAGAAAAATTTAAAAATTACTAGCAACGTTGAGGGCTCACTTGCAGCGAGCCACCAAGTCGACCCGATGCGTTTGCGGCAGGTCATTACCAATCTCATTTCGAATGCGATTAAATTCACTGAACGTGGCGGCATCAAGATTGCATTGTTTGCAGGCGATTTAATCGACGGTAAACAGGCGGTGCGGATTCGGGTGCAAGATACCGGGCCGGGTATTCCAAAGGCGGCGCGCGAGATGCTGTTCAAGCCGTATTCGCAAACCGATCTTGGGCGACATCGCCCCGATAGCACCGGCTTAGGCCTTAGCATTTGTAAAGAAGCAATTGAGCGCCTTGGCGGTAGCGTGCGGCTGCTGAATAACGAAGAGCTGCCCAACACGATTTCTCTGAACCTGCCTGGCGCGTGCTTTGAAATTACGTTGGAACTGCCCGCGCGGGGCAGCACGAGTGAGGGCGATAGCAACAGCAACAGCGACAGCTATGGTGGCACCGTTAGCGCAAGCGACAACAGCGCGTTGGTGGCTGATGTCGTTGCTGGTGTTCGGACCGTTGAAATTGACGGTGCGGAGCATGCTGCTTCCGATGGCGCAGCACTTATTTTCAAGCCACCACTAATCGGTAAAAAGCCGACGGGGCCCCGCGTGTTGTTGGCGGACGATGATGCGCTCAACCTCGCGCTGCACCGGGAGGTTCTGGAGGGTGCAGGCTTTATCGTTGATACGGCCGCAAATGGCCATATTGCTTTTACGTTGTGGCTACGCGAGGGGCATGAAATTATATTTAGCGATGGCTCAATGCCGGTTATGTCTGGGCTGGAATTAGTGAAGGCAGTGCGAGCCGCTGGAATATCATCCGCCGCGCGCCCTAAAAAAGTCAGCAAGCCTTGGTTTGTGTTGCTAACTTCCTATTCCTCGGCGCTTGACCAAGATGATTTCATCAAAGCGGGGGTTGATGATTTTATTGAAAAGCCGCTTTTACCCCGAGGCCTGCAAGAGGCCATGGTGCGGCGTTCAGATGCAATCGCAGTGGCCGCAAAATCAGGCACAAATAGTTGATATGAGAATGAGCTAATACTTTGGCCTAAAAGACACGATTTAGACACGAGTTAATAATTTTGCACTATTAGATTAACGTAAAGTTCTAGCAGGATTTAAACCGCTGATGCTGTACCGACGAGCGCCAGCCAGGTCTGCCATTGAATTTGTGGATGACAACCG
>JANYGV010000362.1 GCA_025359285.1 Burkholderiales bacterium | reverse complement strand
GTTTCAAATGATGACCGGTGCGCTAGAGGTATTAAACGAAGCCAATTGCGCGTTGGTTGGCGGGCACACGGGAGAAGGCAAGGAGTTAGCGCTCGGCTTCGCGGTGAACGGCTTGATTGACGATGATCCCGCCAAAATCCTGCGCAAAAGCGGCATGAAACCGGGCGACGTGTTGATTCTCACCAAGCCAATAGGCACCGGCACCTTGTTCGCCGCGCACGCTCGTCTCGCCGCGAAAGGGCGCTGGATCGATGCGGCGCTTAAATCCATGGTGGTCTCGAATCGCTTGGGCGCGAAATGTTTATTCGATCACGGCGCGACTGCTTGCACCGATTTAACGGGATTCGGTCTGCTCGGCCACTTGGTGGAAATGACGCGTCCTTCGGGTGTTGATGCAGAGCTTAGCTTGAGTGCACTACCATTGCTTGATGGCGCTGAGGAATGCGTCGCGGCAGGTATCGTCAGTTCGCTGCAAGTGGCCAACGTGCGCCTGCGCAGAGCCCTGCGCAATCAAGAGGCGATGATCAAACATCCACGCTACCCACTGATCTTCGATCCGCAAACCGCCGGCGGCTTATTAGCCAGCGTGCCCGCAGATAAGGTTGATGCGTGCATCGCTGAACTACGCGCGCTCGGCTATGAACGCACCGTCGCTATTGGTCGGATTGTGGCGCAGGGCGAGGCGCTGGAGCCGATTGTGCTGACGGTTTGAGCACGCGCTATTTGCCAAGATGAGTACAATTTTTTTCCAAAAAGTAGCTTTTAAGCTACAATACGATGATTGAAGTTCGCCGCTACATCACCAGTTCGGGTAAAAATGTTTTTTAGAATTGGATAGAAAACCTACGCGATCGGAATACCCGAGCAAGGATTGAATTGCGAATTGTGCGTCTGGAGCGTGGCTTATTCGGTGATTGCAAAGCTATACGTGCAGGGGTCCAAGAATTGAGAATTGATGTTGGTCCCGGCTATCGTGTTTACTTTGCGAAAGACGGAGATCAAATAGTTTTGCTGCTTTGCGGCGGCGATAAATCTAGTCAGCAAATGGATATTGAAAATGCTATCAACTATTGGAAAGACTACCAGGCGCGCGGCGAATAAATCCGTGACAAAAGCGGCAACCAAGGTGGTTTCAAAGGTTTCAGCAAAAGCCGAGAAAAAATATGCTAAAGCCTCAGTGGCCGCAGCGAGGAGCGATTCACATCGTGTGGCTACCATTGAATGGCTAAAGGAAGATGTTGCCAACCGAGCGGCCTTGCTAGAGGCCGCACTTGAAACCAGCGATGTTGGTGATTTCATGGCAGCACTCCGTTTGATTACCGAAGCTGGGGGTGGCGTGGCCAAAATCGCGGCCGAAACGGGGCTTAACCGCGAAGCCCTTTATCGCACACTGTCTAAAAACGGCAATCCACAGTTATCAAGTTTGCTGCCTATTTTGCAGGCGACGGGGTTGAGGATTGCAGTGCAGCCGATTTAGAGTTTTATACGCTGTACCGATCGTGCTCGGGGTCTTTCGTTTTCATATTTCATGTTTGTAAGTTCGAGGTTGATATGCCTTTGAAATTGATTTGTGCGGGATGGTTTTTTTTCATGGGATCACCCGCGGAAAGGTTTTGTACTTTTAACGGGGATTGTGAAATCTGATCCGATTATTGTGCATTTGACAACCCTAACGTAGCGCGTGCCCCGTAAAAAGCCAAGCGACTAAAAGGGACTTTCGACGGTCGTAGTACGGGCCGGTCATGGTGCATGGAAGCCCGGAATACGACAATCGGAAGTCCGTGGAAAGCGTTGCTTCTTCCGGGCTATATTTGCAGGGTGATTTGCAAAGATGAAAAAATACAACGCCTAATATCGGCAGGTGTGTCGGGTTGAAAAGTGCTCAAACGCCGCGCCAGTGCTTGATGTCGTCGCTACATCGTAGGGCGCACTGAGGAACGCGAATTGCGCCGAATGCAAAATATTAAAACGCATCCGGCGGGATTCGCTTTGCTCAGCCAGCCCTAAGACTTGGGTTTTGGGTGGCTGAAACCTCTACGTCGGAAAGGGTTGGTGTTTTTTTGGGGCCTAAAACTTCGACGGCGCACTAAATATTTTTGTTTGCATCTTGATTCATGGTTGGCGGCAATCGTTTTTTCCTCAAGAATAAAAACGCTACCGGCACCACAAACATCGACAACAACGGTGCCGTGATCATGCCGCCCACCATCGGTGCGGCGATGCGCTGCATGAGTTCGGAGCCGGTGCCGCTGCTCCACATGATCGGCAGCAGCCCGGCTAAAATCACGGCGACGGTCATCGCCTTGGGCCGTACGCGCATCACGGCACCTTCGCGAATAGCGCTCATTAATGCGGGCAGCGTCGGCATGTCCGTGGTGTCGTTTTCGCGTGCCGCCCCGGTGAGTTTTTTATCCCACGCCTGTTTTAGATACAGCAACATAATCACGCCGAATTCTGCGGCCACACCGGATAACGCAATGAACCCCACCGCGCTCGCCACCGACATCGCATAGCCAAGCGCATACATGAGCCACAAGCCGCCGACGAGGGCGAACGGCAGCGTGGCCATGATCAACACCGCTTCATCAATGCGTTTGAAGGTGAGATAGAGCAGCACGAAAATAATCATGAGTGTGGCGGGCACCACGATTTTCAGTTTTGCGTTGGCCCGCTCTAAATATTCAAATTGACCCGACCACGCAATGGAATAGCCTGGCGTTAATTTCACCTGGGCGGAAACGGCTTTCTGCATATCGCGCACCACCGATTGCAAATCGCGTCCGCGAATATCGATGTACACCCAGCCCGAAAGCCGCGCATTTTCACTTTTCAACATCGGTGGGCCGTCGGTGATTTTGATATCGGCGACCGTTGATAGCGTGATCTGCGCACCACGCTCGGTGACTACAGGGAGGTTGCGAATATTTTCAACAGAATCGCGAATCTCGCGCGGATAGCGCACATTGATCGGGAAGCGCTGTAATCCTTCCACCGTCTCGCCCACATTGTCGCCACCGATCGCGGCGGCGACCACGCTTTGCACATCCGACACGTTCATTCCGTAACGCGCGGCCGCAACGCGATTGATATTGATG
>JANYGV010000299.1 GCA_025359285.1 Burkholderiales bacterium | reverse complement strand
GGATGTGTGGTGGCTTGGCTGATAGGGCAGGCCAGCGACATTGGTGGCGCAAAGGATATTCCCACCGCTAGACAATTGGACATTGATATACCTAACGCGGTATCACCAGTATTTGCCAATCAATGTCGTCAAGTGCGCATTGTTTTGGCACGCGAGTGAATTTCGAATCACGCTGAACTAATGCTTTAGTTGTTAGCTTTTTTTATCGGCACACCAGGCGGCAATTCTTTCGCGGAAAGCGCTTGCGTTTGAGTCGCGACTTTGTTTACGGAATACAACATAGCCGCAGCAAAAACTTTTTCCTCGTTGGAATGACTCCAGCCTAAACCGCCCGCCCCGCCAAGTGTCCCAATCATCAGCCCACCCGCGCCAATATCCGTCGCGCGGGCATAACCTTATGCGGCGATGAATTGCTCGGTTGTTTCGTTATCAATGACGAACATGGTGACTTGCGCTTCCGCAAATTTCAATCCAGAAAGCACGCCGGCGTAATTACCCACTTTTGGAATTTGACTGGCCATACCGCCGATCGCGGCGCCCGCGTTGGTTTCTGAAAAAACCAGATTCGGTGTCAACGCATATCGTAACTGAAGCACTTTGCCGCGTGGTTTTGCCGTACTACCCGCGCGCGTAAGTCCCTCTTTTTGCGAATCGATTTCACGCCGCGTTGCATCTAGCCCCATGAACCGATCCACAACGCGAAAACAACCTGTCTACTGCAACATCAGTCGCACTAAAGGCACTGGTGATTCCGGCAGATTCGGATATTTTCCGCTCCTCGCATAGGCATATCCGCGTGGATTCTCGTTCACAGCCACCATCGCAACAGGCCGTTCACATTTCAAGAGCTGCTTGACAGCGCCGTCAGCACCCACCGGCCCGACGCTACCAGAGACAATGCTGCCGCCCTTGCCCGCTGCCACACTGCGTCGTGCATCGAGTGCGTTGCCTGCCACTTCGGTGGCTTTGTTACAGCCACCGAGCAAGATCAGCGCTGATGTGAACGCAGCGGCGCTAGTGAAACGAGGCTTACTAAAGGGTGCAAATTTATTTTGACTAGGCATCACCCATTATTAAATTTTTGCCATCTCGTCTGCCAGCGCGCGAATGGTTTCGTCAATCTGGTCTTCCGTGTGCTCATAAGACATAAAGAATCTGAGCCGCGCAGATTTTTCAGGTACGGCAGGATAAAGAATCGGCTGAACGCTGATGCCTCGTTCAAACAAAGCATGAGAGAGTTTGGCGGCGCGAAGTGAACTACCGGTAATGGCCGGGACCACCGCGTAACCTGCGCTGATGCCGGTATCGATCCCTGCAAATTGCGCTTGCCTCAAGAAATACTTTCCGCGCGATTGCAAGGCCGTGACTCGCTCTGGTTGCTGGCGCAGGCATTGAAGCGCGGCGAGTGACGCAGCCGCTACTGGCGGCGGCATTCCCACGCTATAGAGAAAGCCAGGCGCCATAAATTTGAGGTGTTCCACCAGTGCAGTTTCACCGGCAATGTATCCACCGCAACCCGCCAGCACCTTGCTCAGGGTACCCATCCAGATATCAACATCGGTACCCGCAAGTGAAAAATGTTCGCGAATACCAAGCCCGGTTTTGCCCATTACGCCGAAAGAATGTGCTTCATCGACCATTAAAAAGGCGTGATGTTTGCGCTTGATTTCGACAAACTTGGGCAAGTCTGGAAAGTCTCCATCCATGCTGTATATGCCTTCGACAACGATTAGCACACGCTCGAAGTTATGCCGCTGTTCGGTCAGCATGCCATCCAGCGCGGCCCAATCATTGTGCGCAAACGATAGTCTCTTGGCGCCCGATAATTGCGCACCTTGTAACGTACAGTTATGGATAAGTGCATCGTGCAGGATTAAATCTTTGGGGCCAAACAAATAGCCAATGGTCGTGACATTGGTGGCGTGACCGCTCACAAAGGTAATAGCATCATCAACGCCGTAAGCCTCTGCCAAAGCGCGTTCGAACTCGCGATGCAGTGGCCGCTCGCCCGACACGATTCGACTCGCCGACACGGAGGTGCCGTAAGTGTCAATCGCGGCTTTTGCAGCGGCACTGATGATCGGATCACCGGAAAAACCGAGGTAGTTATAACTGCCAAAATTAATCAGCGATTTACCGCCGATACGGGTGGTCGCGCCTGCGGTACCCTGATGTGGCTTGAAAAATGGACTGGTGATTCCCAACCTGGCAGCGCCATCATTAATGATGCGAATCTGCTGATAGCCCGGATGCAAATGAAAGCGATAAAACTGCTCGGGGATCTCTGGCTGCCGCGCGCCTGACCCCTCGCCATAAAGGGGTGTAAAACGGGTGCCGGTCACATCACCGGCGTTTCGCAGCCGCCGCTCCAACGCTTGCTGAATCAGCTTGTCCTTGATTTGCGACGTGAGGCCGAGCACACCCTTGCGAGACATCAATGAATTATCCGACCAGCTTGCGCGGCAGCGTTTGACTGGATACCGCTGGTCAATTCTTCAATTGCGCTTTCATCAAGATCCACGGCATGCTGCGAAGCGGCGAGCTGAACCTGCCGCGCAAGATCATTGGGCTGCGAAACGTCATTACCGCTTGTTGCGGATTTCAGTATGCCCAACAGCTTTTCGGCAAGCTTCATGATCGTAGGGCTCTCACTCAATGCCAAAACAGGTAGCTTGACACCAAAACGCGATTCAATCGCGAGACCAAGCTCGACACCCATCAGCGAATCGAGGCCCATGTCGTAAAGAGAGCGAACGTCTTCAATTTTTTCGGGCGATATGCGCAAAATTTCGCCAATCTCTTCTTTCAGCATCTGTTTGAATGTCACCAGTAAATCTTCCGGTGAAAGCTCCAGCATAAGCCGCTGGATGTCATTGGCGTTATCCTCTGCATCCTCGATCTCGCCCGCCTGCGCCACCAACTCACTAAATTTAGGACTTTGCGCCGAGGGTAAAAAGCGATTGAGCGCCCGCCAGTCAAGCTCAAGCACACCGAGCCCGGAACGATTTGATACCATCAACTCTTCGAGCACATTGAGCGCGATTCGCGATTGCAACGCGCTGCCACCCATCCGTTTTTGCATTGCTTGCTTGATCTGTTCATTACGCGCCAGGAAGCCAGCATCTTCAATTGCGCCCCAACGTACACATGTGGCCGGCAGGCCAGCCGCCAAGCGCGCTTCGGCGAGCGATTCAAGGTAGGCGTTTGCGGCCACGTAATTGGCTTGGCCGGGATTACCGAACAAGGTGGTGGCAGATGAAAACAAAACAAAGAATTCCATTTTCATATGGCGCGTCATGCGGTGCAAATATTGCGCGCCGAGGATTTTGGGTCCCAGCACGTTTTTAATTTGCTCGACGTTCGTATTTCTTACTAGGCTATCTTCAATAACCACCGCCGCATGCACAATGCCACGCAACGGTGGCATTTCGGTAGAAATCATCGCGAACAATGCCGTCAATGCCCTTTCGTTGGTCACGTCGCAGGCGGCAGCATGGACACGAACACCATGCGCTCGGAGCTCAGCGATGCTCGCTATAGCTTCCGCTGACACCGGCCCGCTTCGGCTGACAAGCACAAGATTTTTCGCACCCTTGGTGACCAGCCACTGCGCCGTTTTCAGGCCAAAACCGCCAAGGCCACCCGTCACTAGGTAAGTCGCCGACGGGGAAAGCTGGAGCGCGCGGTGGGTGATCTTCGGCGCATGAACGTGATTGATGCCATTACGATAAGTCACCACGATCTTGCCAATTTGTCGCGCTTGCTGCATGTAGCGGAACGCGTCCACAACATCGTCTGCTTCAAACGATTGGTAGGGCAAAGGATGCAACACGCCCTCACTGAACAAGCCCATGACTTCGCGGAATATTTTTTGCGTGAGAGCAGGATGTACCTTCATCAACTGATCAGCATCGATACCGAAATACGATATGTTGTTGCGGAACGGACGAAGACCAATTTTGGTATTTTCGTAAAAATCGCGTTTGCCCAATTCTAAGAAACGTCCGAACGGCTTCAACACGCGAAGATTGCGGTTAATCGCTTCACCCGCGAGGGAATTCAGCACCACGTCTACACCCTCACCATGGGTAACACTCAGGATTTGATCCGCGAATGCATTCGAGCGCGAGTCAAAAACATGATCAGCCCCTAGCAATCGAACGAAATCACGTTTTTCGTCGGACCCCGCCGTCGCAAAAATTTCGGCTCCGCACCATTTAGCCAGCTGGATCGCCGCAATACCCACACCGCCCGCCGCGCCGTGAATCAGGACGCGCTCGCCTTCACATAGCCCGGCGAGCTTGATAAGCGCGTAGTAAGCGGTGAAAAACGTGCTGGGGATAGTGGCGGCAGCTTCGAACGAAATACCGTTTGGAATTCGAGAGACCGCACCTTCGCTCGTGATCACACGGTTACTAAGACTCGATGGCCCGAACGCGACCACTGAATCACCGACCGAAAATCCGGTTACATCTTTACCGATAGCGGTTACTACGCCTGAGCATTCAAGACCCAATGTCGGGCCCGCAAAGCCATCCTCGACTGCCTCATCAGAAAGTAGGCCTAGCGCATACATTACGTCCCGAAAATTCAGTCCAGTCGCGTGCACATCAATTTCAATCTCGGCACCGTGCGGTGCCACACGGCTACTGGGTTCCCATCGTAAATTTCGAAGTTGACCGGGAAACTGGAAACCCAAACGTAACGTGGGTGGTGCAGGCATAACAGAATGCGTGAAAGCACGCGGCGGTATGTTTGCATTAACAGATGATAACGACGGCTGGGAAGAAACAGCCCCAGCGCCGATGATCGCTGCGTTGATAGCCGCAACGCTTGCGGCCGCGTTATTACTTGAGGCACTGTTTCCATTGCTTGGGCGCAAGCTACGCGGCTCGACGCGCAAACGCGGCACATAGCGAGCGCCCGATGTGGTCAATATCACTTCATCTTCGTGCATGCTTATATCGTTGCTGATATCGTAAACGACTTGCGTAGATTGCCGGAGTTCAGCACCAATGGCGTTCGCCGCGATCTCAACCTTTGACGCGCGCTCAATATCTATCAAGCGTACCGAAACATGCGATGGCTCGTTCATTAGCGTACGACCTAGCCCCCATAAAGGCGCATCATGAGTCGCGGCCATTGCGTCCGTTGCATCCTCTCGACGCGGTAATAAACCGCTCATGGCACCTGCGGTGACAAGCCATAGGGTGGTCTCGATATGACCGGTTTCGAGAGCTTGCAGCACCACTGCCGCAATATTCGATCGTTGAATTTGCGCCGCCAATAAGCTGGCCGCGGCAGGTTCATCAGTCGCAACAGACAGCCCAGCCATATGCAACACGCCCGCAACTGAGCAATGCTCTTTTGAACAACGCGCCTGTAAGTCGGCAAACATCGCCTCCATCGCACCGACATCGCTGAAATCAATGTGATATTCAGCCAAGCTATTGGTGGCTGAGCTATTAGCGTCTGATTGCTCACCGAGCTGTGGTTTGCGAGCGCCGACGTTGCATGCGATAACAAACTCATCACCGTGCGCCATCAAATTCAGACTAATCGCTTCTGCGAGCAAGCGGGAGTAAGACTTTGCAATACGCAGACCACCGGGCGATGACGCGAAAAGCGGTAATCTGGCGTCTAGCTCATTCACCAGCGCGAGCCAAATGCGCTTTTTCGGCTGCTGCGAAGCGGACATAGGCGCTAAAGATTTGGTGCTCAACAGCGAAGGTTCGCGCGGTGGCGCCACAGCCAATAACAGATACGGGCTGCTCATTGCTTCAGGGTCTAACGGGATGAGCCGAGCATTTAAAAGGCCTGCTGAATTAAATCGCGATAGCCAATAGGCCGATGAGCGCTGAATTGAGCTCGCATCTTCCGAAGATGACGGCCACCATGATCGTTCGCCACCAAATACCAAGTCCGTCCAACGCGATGACGGGATACCCAGCATAACTAGCGTGCCCCCGGCGACCAAAACTTTACGCGCGTATTCGATGGCAATCCGTTCACTGTCCTCAGAACTAAAATCACCGCTCAGAATAGCGAGCTGAAAGAGAGGCTCGACCACGCTTGCGTTCTGAGACTGCTTTTGTTTTGCGCTCGACGCACTGGCTGCGAGTGACTGGATCTTCAAGCGAGGGAATTTTTCTTGAAGACGTCGACACTCTTCCGCAGTCGCCGCGCTCGTGGTTGCACACACGTAATCGCAGCGATCGAGATCAAGTGTGTGACACAACTCCTCCGCAAAAAGTGGAGTTCCATCACTAATTTCAACCACCCTGAAACGCTGGCCCTCGGCAAGCTTATCGACATCAATGGCAAGGCAATCGCGAAATGCACGACCAATGCCAAGGCGCGCTTCGATGCCGATAACATGGTGGAACATGGTCGGCAACGTACATTCGCGGGGCAGCAAGGTGGACAACGGCTTTTCGCCTTTCACCAACGCAACCAAATTACGGCCGATTCTGCCTACCGCGTTCAGAATCGGTAGCCGGTCTGGGTGGTCAGCGATTAGACTATTCCAGATGTCCTGCGATGCAGGTGACCCCTCTGCAATCTGCAACCGGTACTGACCGTGGTCATCAATCAGTATTTGATCCTCAATCAACATATGCAACAGCCGTGCGAGCAATGGTCCGCTATCTGTATTTTTTGCCTCAAATCGCGAAATAAGACCACGGTTTAATGCGACGCCCGAATTATTCAATTGAAGCAGGGCTTCGCTCGCAAAGCTCGCGCACAGGGCGTCGAGTAAGGGTTCTACCTCATCGGCATAGGCCGCCACTGCGCCCTGCGCCGTAATTTTTTTTGCCGCTGCTGAAATTGACTGCTCAAGCAACTGATGCATTCCAGCCACGACCAAAACCGGTGATGACGCAAGCGGCTGGGGGATGGCGTAAAAATTCAGGAGTCGCAAATGATCTGCAGCATCTTTGCGCAACCTGATGCTGCGAAAGCGCGCGTCTTTCACCCAACCAATCAACTCACCTTGCTCATCGAATAATGTGAAATTTGCGCTCAAAGAATGGGGAGAATGGCGCAGCAATGTGGCGCGAACAAATGTTGGTGTAGCGCGGCTGCCGCGAAAGAACAGGCGACCGATTTTAGTGGGGACATACGCAATACCGCCGTGCGATGCGGCATGGTCATGCATTAAGTGAATGATGAGCTGGAAGGTGCAATCCAGTAACGCCGGATGTACGAAATATTTTGCAATATCGGCTTCGATTTCGCGCGGTACGCGCAGCTTGGCCCAAACAGTTTGCCCCTCTATCCAACCCGACTCTACCGCTTGAAACGCGGGTCCGTAGTTCAGACCGACAGATTCGGTAAGGCTCAAGTGACGTGCGGTATCAAAATCTGCAGCTCTCGCGGGTAGAGAAAGCGGTTCTGCATCTGCCAGCACACTCAACAAGTTTTCAGGTTCACCTGGAATTCGACCATTCGCATGCAATGTCCAGGCATCTTCGGTTTGCTGCGTTTTGCCGCGGATTGTAAAGCTGCCATCTGAGGGGTCAATCGCGACACGCAATGTCTTTGATTGCTCGGCGCTGAGCATCAGGGGTGAGCGAATTTCCAGTTCTTCAATTTCAATTTGCTGTGTATCTTGATTGCTGACCTGCCACGCAGCGCTCGCTGCCAGCGCCAACTCCGCAAACGCCGTGCCAGGAAAGACTATGCCATCACCCACGATATGGTCCGCCAACATTGGATTGTCGGCAGCATCAATTTGATTTTCCCAGGCTAAGTCCTGCTGGTTCAACCTATAACCCAACAGGGGATGTACTTTCCGGCGATGCAACAGGTTAAGCGAATCCGGGGTAACCGCATGCGATAAAGACTCTCGCTGCCAAGGGTAGTTCGGCAAATCAGAAAACGGCGCGACATGCGGAAATAACATTTTCCAGTCGATGTTAACGCCCGCAATCAGCGCCTGAGACAACGCCCCCCAAACGCGGCGCGCACGGTCATCCCCTCGCTGTAGCGTGGTAATGACGCGTCCTTGCAGCTTCGCCTCTTTCAAACTGTCGTTGATGTAGCTGCGTAAAATCGAGTGCGGGCCGATTTCTACAAATACTCGAATGCCATCGTGCTGCAAGCGTTTGATGGCGTTCGCGAATAGCACCGGTTTACGAATATTCTGCCACCAGTAATCTGCCTTGAACGCTTCCCCCAACATCGACTCCCCTGTCACGGTAGACACAAACTTCACCTGCGCCTCCCCTGGCCTCAACCCACCGAGCGACTGCTGAATGCCCGCCTCAATTCCGTCCATTGCGGGGCTATGAAACGCGTAATCCAAATCGAGCCGCTTGTAACCAATGATGCGCTTGGTTAATTCGGCTTCGAACAATGCCAGTGAGGCCTTATCGCCGGCAATAGTGACGCCTCGCGAACTGTTCACGCCTGCCAAGGCCACCGATTCGTCAAGGCCTGTTTCGATCAACAACGCTCGGGCAGCTTCAAAGCCCAGCGCTACCGCCGACATCTGCCCCAAGCCTTTGGTTTTACCCTGCAATGCGCTGCGGTGATAAATAACCTGAACCGCTTGCTCAAGCGTTAATGCGCCGGCTGCCCAAGCCGCAGCAACTTCGCCAACACTGTGCCCTGCTACTGCGGCAGGCATGAGGCCATGCGAGCGAAGCATCTGGGTAACACCAACTTGTAACGCAAACAACGCAGGTTGAGCGATTTCGGTTCTCGCGTATCGATCTTGGCCAAGATGCGCGTTGTCTCCAGCCAGTTCATCCTCAAGCGAATAATCTGCGTATTGTTTGAAAATTTGGTCTACGGCGCGCACTGCCTGGCGAAATACATTGTCCTCGGCCAATAGACGTTTGCCCATCCCTTCCCACTGTGAACCATTACCAGAATAAATAAATGCAACTGGCGAAATGCTTGCCAGCGATGTTCCGCTATCGACCTCCAGTTCACTCTCACCGCCCTCTGCAAAACGATCCAGCGCATTTGCTACCGACAATGAAGCACCACCAAAAACGACGGCGCGATGTTCATGCCACTCGCGATTAAATGCCGCCGCATAGGCGGTATTGTAAAAACTCGCGTTCTTGGGGGAACGTAGAAAGCTCGCAAAACTTTTTGCCAGCGTTTTTAAGCCTGCATTTGACTTCGCAGAAATCACCAGTGGGAACAGTGCGCCCTCATGCAGCTTGAGATGCTTTGGCAATTGAGCAACATTTTGTGTGGCAGGACTTTCGAGAATGACATGAGCGTTCGCACCGCCAAAACCAAATGAATTAACGCCCACCACCACTTTGCCGGTTTGTTTGAGCGGCGTGGTTTTTTGAACAACACGAAGATTCCACTCGTCAAACTTTATATTCGGGTTAGGCGTTTCGATATGAATAGTGGCGGGAACTGTGCGGCGTTGTACGCAATAAAGCGCTTTCACCAGTCCAGCAACACCGGATGCCGCTTCAAGATGCCCCATGTTGCTCTTGACCGAGCCGATCAACAGTGGCTTGTCTTTTGCGCGGAACTTGCCCAGCGCATCTCCCAATGCGTGCGTTTCAATAGGATCGCCAACGGCCGTACCAGTACCATGCGCTTCAATATAGTCAATCTCGGCAGGCGCGATGCCTGCTCGCGCATACGTCTGCGTCAGCAACGCTGCCTGCGCTTGACTGCTAGGTACGGTGAGCCCGGCTTTTTTACCGTCGCTATTTACCGCAGTCGCCGCCACCACTGCGACAATTTGGTTACCGTCTGCAACAGCTTGATCGTAATCCTTGAGAATAAATACTCCACCGCCCTCTGAGCGGACGTAGCCGTCCCCTGCCGCATCAAAAACATTGCATTTACCGCGCTTGGAAAGCATCGATGCTTTCGAAAATGCAATAAATCCGTACGGGTGCATATGCAGGCTGACGCCACCGGTAACGGCGAGCGAGCTTTCGTTGCTGAGGATGGATTGGCAAGCCTGATGAAACGCGACTAGTGAAGATGAGCACGCGGTATCCAAGGCCATGCTGGGACCACGCAGATCGAAAACATATGAAATACGGTTTGCAGCGATGCTGGCAGTATTGCCAGTGGCGACGGTCGAGTCGATCGCGCCCAGGTCTTCCGCAAAACGGTAAGCATAGTCAGCGCTTGAGATACCAATAAAAACGCCACAGCTAGTGCCTTTAACTGCGGATGGTTTTATGCCTGAATTTTCAAACGCTTCCCAACTCATTTCAAGCAGCAAGCGTTGCTGGGGGTCCATTTGTGCAGCTTCGCGCGGCGATATCCCGAAAAAACCAGCATCAAAGCCTGAAATGTCACCGATCGAACCAGCGGAGAAAGTGTAGCTTGTACCAGGATGGTTTTTATTCGGATGGCGAAATGTTTCTTGCGCCCAGCGGGTACTTTCTACCGAGCTGACAAGATTCTGCCCATCGAGAAGATCTGACCAATATTTTCCAGCATCAGTCCCCGGAAATCGGAATGACATGCCAACAACAGCAATTTTTCTTTTCATGGGTTTGGCATGACTCTCTGAAACGATACCCATCATGACGAATATGCAATGTGGATACCGCACGCTGCGTTACGAAAGATTATTTTACACGGTCATTTGCCGCTTGACTCACTTAAGTTGTTACCAGTCTGTAACTTCAAATCATCGCATGGCTCGAGAGGTGAGGTTTACGCGTAGCTGATTGGCGACAAGTGTGTGCACACTTATTTGCGCAATCGATACAAACTCGAGAAATTTTGGTGGGCCGTGTTGGACTTGAACCAACGACCAAAGGATTATGCTTACCACTTCGACTTTCGCCGCCCGTTTCCAGTTTGTGGTCTGGACTCTATCTTGCCTTTCGGCCTTCCCGTCGAGTCTCTACACGTTCCCCAATTAGGAGCTTCGCTCGGTATTGGCGTAGCGAATAATCGCGATAGCGTCCACCGAATTTGAGAAGTTCTACGTCCAGACAGAGTTAACTTGCCCAGCGCAACCCATATGAATGTGCCATGCGCAACCTGACGTTTAGGCACCATTCCTTAAGTCCTCTGCTCTAACCAACTGAGCTAACGGCCCAATCCTAATTATGTCATAGGCAGCGGCATATTGAACAATCACTTCGGGTCGGCCCTCCAACCTGCAAACGTGTTTCCTCAATACTGTACAAGTTCTGCTTTAGTGTCGGTGCGAGGCATAGGTAACGCATTCAATTGAGCCTGATTCTTTGAGCTGTTTCGCGTAATCGCTTGGTATGCCACAGTCCAGCGGTGATATCTTAGTTATTTGATGATCGGACCGTATTAAATGGCACTGACTTTTATATCAGGAAGATAAACTGGGCCATATTCCACTAGGCGGCGAATTGTTCGGCAGCAGCAAGTTTTGCGTCCGTCTTTTCGCTGCTTTTTTGAATGCCAATACTCATTCTGCCGACCAGATAAATACACAAAATAATGACCGCAACCAGCGCATAACCCAGCACATCAAAATGTTGTAGCGGACTGTCTTTAGACGATTGGACGACGATCACTCCAGCAGCTGCGGAACCGAGCCCGCCTGCCATCTGCTGTAGAGATGAGTAAACGCTCATGTAAGCGCCGCGGTCTTCCTGTTTGGGTGCCATGCTATTTAGCGCCATCGCAGGCGACATGCGGCACATAACAGCGGCGAAGACCCCCATATTTATAGCAATAAGTAACCAGAGCGGCGTAACCGACAAATGGGTATAGACCGTTACCATCACAATCGCCGCAAACGACACGACTACTAACCGCAGTACTTTGCCAATCGCGAGTTTCAGGCGGGGCTACATTGATAACGACGCCGGTTTACTTGAAGGTGACAACAGTGATTCGGGCAGGGTTATCTCTGTAGAAGCAGCCTAGCGGCTTCAAGCTAGGGTATTCTCAAGCACCATCGTCTTTGCGGCGAATTGTCTGAAGTTCTCAATCTTCACTTCGGGATAGCGGATGTTTTGCAAGTCGGCAAGCCATCTGACCATTCAGCATGTAGCGTTGATAGCCAGGTATCACCGATTTGAACGGACTGGAATTATCCTTGCGCGCCTCAACGGTAGCAGCGCGTAGAACAGTTTCCGAGCCAC
>JANYGV010000325.1 GCA_025359285.1 Burkholderiales bacterium | reverse complement strand
CGGGTGCCAAACGTGACCAGTTTGCGGATGGTGGCTTCGATGCGCTTGGCAGAAATTTCAGCGGCAATTTTTTGCAAAACGGGATTCGCTTTTCCCTCCTCGGCGTGGCCAAGTTGCGCAACCGAAAATCCAAAAACAAATGCATAGGCGAACGAAGAATATTTCAAAAATAATCCTTTTTTTGAGAGCAAGGGACCAACGGAAAACAGTAACGAGCTAACGCACAGGCTCTCCTTGGACGCCCTCAGCGGCTTGCGAAATATCAAATGAACGCACCACCAGAGACTGATTGCCGCGCATATCTTTTACCGACACTTTCACCACACCGCCCAGCATCGAATTCAATGGCTTATCCAACTTCAACGTCCATACATGATCGTCCCCCTCCACCATGTCGCCCGCAAGCTCAGTCCCCGGCGGTTTATCGTTGACAATGAAATTCGCTCTGACCGACATTGAATTGCGATCCAGCCCGGAATAATTGTCAAACGCGCCCAGTCGAATAAATTTTAACGGCTGCGCTGTTCCACCGGCAATGGGATGCGAAACCGAAAGCGTGGGTTTTTGTTCATCGTTAAACCAGCCGAATTGCGCCAGATTTTGATCGCTAGCATCCACCGGCGCGCCAAGATCAATCCAGCGCGCAAACATCATTTTTTCGTCCTCGGTCAACGCGGGCACGCCCGAACCCGGTGGCGGCATGATGGTGCCGGTGAAATCCAGATCAGCATTGTTTGCGTCCGCGCCCGGTGGCAAGCTGGTCGCATCGCCCGGCACACTCTCGGTCGCATGGCTGGCATTGGTCCAGCCATCGAGTCGCTCACCAAAAATTTTCCATATCAACAAGCTGCGTCGCGATTGAAAGCTGCGAACATATCGCGATTGATTGGTGCCGCGCCATGCCTTCGCGGTGATCACTGGCTTGTAACCATATTTGGCTTCCGGGTCGTTGGCGAGGCGATTGAAGGTGTTGTCAAACCCATTGACAATGCTGTCGTCATCCAGCACCAAATTTCCGGCGGGGTTTGCCGTCGAATGACAGGCGACGCAGGAACGTTTCAGAATCGGTTTGATGTCGCGATGAAACTCCACATCCAGCACCCGTTTCGTATGGTATTTCGTGAGCGTTTCACCCAACGCGGTGCGGGTGAGAATCGGCGTTTGTTTGGTCAAATCATGCGGCACATAATCGGCCTTGCCCGCAACGGTTTTGGCAATATCAAGCTCGGTTTGCGCGTGCGCGTGACAGCCGCCGCAATCATTGCGCACTTCGCCGGGGCGCACCTGATGCCAGGTTTGCGAGGCATTCAGCACCATGCCGCGTTTGTCGATTGTTTGAAAAGTAAACGGTGTATCAGCCGGAATTTTTGCCATAAAACTTGTATCGGGATTGCCATCGCTGTCCAATACGATATTGCCGCCTGCATCTTTTTTCTTCAAGGCAATTTCACCGAGAATGCGCAAGCGTTCGCGCCCCTGATGCGATTTAAATGCAGCGCCCTCATTCGGGCCATAGCTGCGATGTGCGGTGCCCTCCATGCCGATAATTCGCACGGCATAAATATCGTCATTCGTATATTTGCCCGCATCCGCGCCCTGATTAACCCAATTCGGATTTTCATCATTTTCGTTGGTATTGAATTTATCCAGGCCATCGTATTCCGGGCCGGGGCTGGCGTAATCTGAATTACCGGGCTTGCTATCGCGCCGATAAAACGTGGATGTGCCAACAATGCCGAACGGCGTGCCCGCAGGCAGCATCGCGTGCTGCGTACCGTCATTGGGCAGCCACGCAATTTTGGCAGGCTCGCTGACACCGTGAACGGCCGCGTACGGCACCACCGCGCGCGGAAACTGCTCGTTGTAATTGGGATCGTTTTTAATCTTGATGAGCTTGTTAGGATCATCAACCGATACGCCGCCTTTTAACAAATAAATGCCGCCATCAATCCGCGGAATGGTCGTTGGGCGATTCAGATTATTCACCGGGCCAGGGCTGTAAACCATCAGTACGTCGTTATTCGGCGCGGCGGAAGGATGCGTTACCTTGCCCGCCCACTGCTCGCGGACTGTGGCATTCGGAACTGGCGGTGCTGCTTCGTCTTCGCCATGCGTGAACGCGGTCAGCGCCGTCAAGCCCGGCGGCGAGAAACGATATTGTGTATAACGCGGCTGCAAATGCGAAGGATGTCCCGGTTGAAAAAACCAGATACCGCGCTGCACTTTTGGGTTCGATTGATCCCTTGCGTTCGGGTTGCCAAAAAGCGGCGCGCCTTGCGCAGCCTCTTCGTTGAACGCCAGCAAGGTACCAAAGCCTTCGTTATTCAGATTGTAGTATTCGACCACTGAGATGCGGCCATCGCTTAATTGCGTCTGAAAATGCATCGATGAGCCGACCTTGAAACTACCCATTAACGGCTCCCAGTAACGGCCATCGGGCAGAATCGACCACAGTGACCACACGCGTTGATCGCGCAGCCCCTGACTTTCGTAAGTTGAAAACATCACGCGGCCATCTTTTAAAATCGTCGGATGCATCGCACTGCCAATATTCAAATGGCCGATTTTTTCAACATTGCGGCCATCGTCATCCATGACATATAAACGCAAATTGGGAAACGTATCAGTTTTATTCGGCAAATATCCATCGCGGCTCGATACAAACATCACCTTGCCGTCCGGCAGCGGACACGGTGCCATATTGAAAATACCGTAGCCAAGATAATGCGAATCCGCGCTTGATGCCTCCAGATGATTGCTGGACCATTTGATGCCACCCGATGGCGGCGTCCAAGTTTGTTTCGTGAGGCGAATCACATCGCGGGTCGGCAAATGAATCTTGTAAATATCAGAGCCCTGCTTCGGCGCATTCTCGCGCTGATAGTTGCGTTCAGTTTTGCGCACGTCGGGAAAATAAGCGAAATAAACCCACTGCGCATCGAATGACACGACCGGATCAATCACCGCACCATTGCCCGAGGCAAATAAAATTTCTTCGCGACCATCCGGTTTGAGCAGCATCAAATCCGCACCTGGCTCCATTTTGGTGGGGCTGATCACCTCCGGCCAGTCAGCAATCGTAGTGTCCCCGTAGCGCGGTGCGCGCACGTAAACGATATCGTAATTAACCGTTGCCGCGTAGACATCATGCAGCATGAGCAGCGTGAACAAAGACGCGAGAATGGTAACCGTCAAATGGCGGAATGTGGAAAAGCGAGTGCGGTGCATGATCACCTCAACCTTACGGGAAAACCCATCTTACGCAGGCTGCCAATTATTTTTTAATATATGCTTGTGTGGAGCATAACGAAGTTTCGTTTCTCCTGCACGCGTTCATGCACTTGCCTTGATGTTTAACCAAGCGGCACTTATGAGCGCCGATTCAAATCAATCACGCGCACTTTTTCTTTACGCTCCGCTTTTCCGCGAATCACCGTCAGTTCAGCGGTGTTGCCCACGCCCACCCGATCCAGCTCCGCCACGAACGTGGAAAGCGTATCAGTCGTGCGGCCATTCACGGCCGTGATCACATCGCCCAGCTCGCCGGTACGTCGCGAGTAAGGTTGTAGACCCGCCTCATCTGCAGGTGTGCCGCGCACGATTGAATCCATGACCACGCCTTTGATGTTGTTGCGAGCGACCAAGCCGGGATCAACATAGCGCGCGCCAATGCCCGGAATCGAGGCCACGCCGCGCGCAATCAGCTGTGGCACCACACGATTCACGAGGTCGGCGGGAATCGCAAAACCGACGCCCGCGGAGGAGCCACTGGAGGAGCGAATCGCCGTGTTCACGCCAATCAGGCGGCCCGCGCTATCCAGCAGCGGCCCGCCGGAATTGCCGGGATTGATCGCGGCATCGGTTTGAATCGCGCCTGAAATTTCGGCGTAATCCTGGGTCGGCAAATAACGGTCAAGTGCCGAAATAATGCCGGTGGTCAGGGTGCGGGTGAGTCCAAACGGATTACCAATCGCGATCACACTCTGCCCCACCTTTAAATCGCGCGACGAACCGAGCGGAATGGGTTTCAAATTTTGCGGCACCTGAATCAATTGCACCACCGCCAGATCGTATTGCGGTGCGCGCCCGACGACCCGCGCCGCGATTGGCTCCTTGCCCGAGTCGAGCTGTACCAGCACTTTTTGCGCGTTAGCCACGACATGATTATTGGTCACCACGTGGCCTTTGGCGTCCCATACAAACCCTGAGCCCGCGCCCTGCGAAACACCGACATCTTCACCAAAAAAGCCCTGCCGCACCAGGCTTTCGGTAGTGATGTAGGCCACTGACGGTGCAGTCTGGTCGAACAAACTAACCATCGCACGTTCAGGCTCCAGCAGCGCGCCACGCGGCGTGATCTGGCGCGGCTCCACTACTTTTTCCGCGGTGCGGCGTTGCAGAAGTGCGTTGGACCAAATCGCACCGGCTAATGTGGCTAAAAATAGAGCGAGAAATATTGTCGAGATTTTTTTCATGATGGTGGAACAATCTGTGATGGCAAAACAGCTTTAGTTTTGATTAAGAAATAACAATCATCTTACAGACCTGAAAATGCCGAAAAGATTCGCTATGGTTAAACATCCTCCCAAATTCGGCTCGAACCGCAACGATGCTCAGCCGTGTAGTCAGCAACGTCTTTCACCTTGACGGCAAGGTTTTAACCAGCACCAGCATCGCGGCATTGCCGCCGCCTGGCACCTCTTCAATTTCCCTGGCGACCTCGCGCCAGCCTTCGCGAGCGTAAAACTGCCGTGCCTGTTTGTTGTCCTCAAAAACCCGCAAATACAATTGATGCTCACCATTTTTTATCGCCCATTCACTGGCTGCTGCGACCAATAATTTTCCGACGCCGTGACCGCGCAAATGCGGGAGCATGTGCAGGTTATCGACATAGGCACCCCATTCGCGCTGAGGGCCGATTTCTATGCAGAGAAACCCAGCGGGAACGCCCGCTATCGTGGCTAAAAATATCTCGCCAACGCCGTCGATCAGCGCTGGGACGCGTGCCCGCCAATGCTGCAAACGCTCAGCGTCCGCTTCGTTGTCCAAAAACGCATCATCAAAAATGCCGCGATAAGCCACCCGCCAACTGGCCGCATGCAGCGGCGCAATCAACGCTGGAATTTGCTCGATTTTTAGCGTCTTAATCTGTACTTTTTCAGGCTTGGCACGCACCATTTTTAACTTCCTTAAATTTTAGATTCGATATGCGCATAAGTCTGGGGATAAGCCGTTCGTTTTCAATCGCCGAATGCTTTTCAATTACCCGCTATTATGCAAATTCTCGCCGACCGCTAGACCAACGAAAAAAACAACGGAGAAAAAATATGCGTGTGCAGGACTGTAACTGGATGATGATTGAACAATATCTGAAGACCGATGATCGCGCCGTGCTGCCGATCGGCTGCACCGAACAACATGCGTATTTGAGCCTGAGCGTCGATTCCATTGCCGCCGAAAATGTCGCGATTGACGCCGCCGCGCCGCTCGGCGTGCCGGTGTTCCCCGTCATACCGTTTGGCCACACGCCCACCTTCATGGCCTATCCCGGCACGGTGAGTTTACGGCTCGATACGCTGATCGCCGTCGCACGCGATACGCTCGATAGCCTCGCTACACATGGCTTCAAACGAATCTTGATCGTTAACGGTCACGGCGGCAATTCGCCGATCGCAAATTTTCTCGGCGAATGGATGGCGGACAATCCCGGCGTGAAAGTGAAATTTCACAACTGGTGGAATTCACCTAAAACGTGGGCAAAGGTCATGGCAATTGATCCTGTCGCATCGCATGCATCATGGATGGAAAATTTTCCGATCACGCGGATTGCCGGTGTTACGCAGCCGACTCATCAACGCGATACCGTGGATTACGCAAAATTAAAATTGCTCAATCCGCAAGAGACACGCCAGTATTTGGGCGACGGAAATTTCGCCGGTGTTTATGAAAAACCGGACGCTGTAATGGCGGAGCTGTGGCAAGTCGCCGTGGAAGAAACACGCGGGTTGATTGAGGGACCGTGGTAAAGGTGTTTCATTCTTTATTCTGTTTTGAATTCCCCCCACCCATATTCGTGCGGTGGTGAGGTGCTCCGTCTCCTTCCCCCACGAACGCGGGGGAAGGCCGGGATGGGGGATTGTGAGCATTTGAAGCGGCGTAAAAAAATTGGCATCGCCCCTATCCCAACTTCGACCAATAGAAGTCCCTGTGGGACCCCCGTTGCCGGGGGAAGGGGCCGTTCAGTGAGTAATTGGAAAAGTCGCATCAATTACCAAACGATGCGCTACCGAACCCCCGCCAGCACCATCGCCACCGCTGCGGTCAGCTTTTTCGCGTAGCCAATATGCAGAAATTCATTCGGGCCATGTGCGTTTGATTTGGGGCCGAGCACACCGGTGACGAGCATTTGCGCATCGGGAAATTTCACACCAAGCATGCCCATAAACGGAATCGTACCGCCCTCGCCCATGTAGGCCGCGGGCTTGCCGTAATACGTTTCCGACGCTGCATCTAGTAGCGAGGTCAGCCACGGTTTCGAAGCCGGGGCGTTCCAGCCAGTGGCGGCGGAATCATATTCGTATTTCACGTGGGCCGAATACGGCGGATCATTTTCCAGCGTGGCCTTCAAAGTTTTCGCCGCTGATTCGCCATCAACTAACGGTGGCAATCGCAACGATAATTTCAGCGCGGTGCGGGGCCGCTGCACATTACCGGCTGATTCAATCGATGGCAAACCATCCGCACCGGTAACCGCGAGCGCGGCACGCCACGTGCGATTCAAAATTAATTCAACCGGATCTTTGGTGACGGGCTGCACAAACACAAACTTACCCCCATCATCACAACAGCTATCCCACGGAAACCGCTTCCACATCGACTCGCCCAAAATATCGGCGGCTTGTTTCGCCTGCTCAATTCGCTCCGCAGGAATAGTTGAATTAAACGCAGCCGGCTTCACCACGCCAGTACGCGAATCATCAATACGATCCAGCAATTGCCGCGCCACGCGGAACGACGACGGCACCACGCCGCCCGCGTCGCCGGAATGCACGCCCTCAGTCAACACATCCACCGTCAGCGTGCCGTTCACCAGCCCGCGAAGGGACGTTGTCACCCACATTTGATCGTAATTGCCGGCACCAGAATCCAGCGCGACCACGAGCTGCACATCGCCCATGCGCGGTGCGAGCATTTCAAGATAAAACGGCAAATCATCGCTGCCGCTTTCTTCACAAGTTTCAATCAAGCCAATGCAATGGGGCCGCGCCACGCCTTGCTTATCCAGCGCCACAATTGCAGCAACTGCTGCAAACACCGCATAGCCATCATCCGCGCTACCACGGCCATATAATTTTTGCTCGTCGCCCTCACCTTCGAGTACCGGAATCCACGGCCCAAGACCTGCGCGCCAGCCGGTCATTTCGGGCTGTTTGTCGAGATGGCCGTAGAGCAACACCGTTCTAGCGGGATCCACATCACCGGCGGCGGGAATATCAAAAAATAAAACCGGCGTGCGGCCATGCTCGCGAATGACTTCCAGCGTCAACCCCGCCACGCCCTGCTTGGCGACCCAAGCACGCGCCAGCTCAATGGCCTGATCCAAAAACCCGTGCTTGGCCCAATCGCGATCAAAGCCCGGCGACTTCGCGGGGATCTTCACATATTCGACCAATTGCTGCGTGATGTCAGCATCCCATTGCTGCGAGATATCGCGGAGAAGTTGGTCGGTGTTTAATGCGGTGAGTTTGGCACCCAGTTGTGGAATTGCGTCGCGTGCGGTCATGGTTTTGTCCTCAACATTGCATAAATTTTGGTATTTGAATTGTTGTCTTCTCCACCACAGCCCGTACAAAGCCATCTGTAAAGTCTAATCGTGGGTACATCGGCATATTTCGCACTACAAATGCGCACCACAAATTCTCACGACAAATAAACCGGATTCAAATACGTATTTATTCAACACGTCATGCGATCGTGCGCGATCAAAATCTGAATCGCGTAATCGGAACCTGCTTGCCGCTCGGCAGTGTTAACGTCGCGCGATCATTTCCAGCAAAGTCAACCATTACACTTCCGATATCAATATAGCTGGTCGGCGCACGATAGGAACCATTCAGCGCCTGCCCGCCAGTGATGTTGCTCAAACGGCCCACATAACGTGTCGCTGATTGCATGGTGCCCGCTGTTAATATCCAGACAGGGTTGCCGCTGTCGTCGTACAAAAAGCCGACCATGAACAATTTATTTCCCTGCACCTCAATCGAGAAACCGCGTCCACTTTCGGCGGCATTCCACCACCAACCACTTTCCGCTGCCATCGTGCCCGTACCGCCAAAAACATACGCTGATAGTGGCGTAGTTCCGCCCGGCCAGCGTATGGTGCTGGCACCATTGGCACTAAAATTAATCGAGATTGTGCCAATCGAGGTGGCCGCGCTTGTGGGACGATAGGTACCCTCCAGCGTTTGTCCGCCACGCACCACATTTGCGGCGGCTTCAAAAGTATTTCCGGCCATCGTACCAGCCGCAGTAAACCATGTTGAACGCCCGTCAAGTTCGTAGTAATAGCCGGCAATAAATAGCGTATCGCCTCTTTTTTCAAGAAAAAATCCGCGTCCGCTTTCAACGTCATTCCACCACCAGCCAGCTTTAGGCGTGATAGTGTCGTTCGTTAATGGATACACATAGCCAATAACCGTCGCTGATTGATAATTTCCGCCGGTGGTCTCGCCAGCGGTCGCGGTACTGGGCAGCGCGAGTTGCGTCTGATTGCAAGTCGTGGCGGCGTAAAGAATTACGTCTTTGCGTTGCGCATCGCTGCCCTGGCAGAGATTCAGCGTGCCTACAGGCTGTGCTTGATTCGATGCAAGCACGTAACCTTCCACCACATCGATTTGATATCCTTGGCTCTCAAGCGCTTTCACCTGTGTCTCGGTAGCGGCGTACGCAAATTGCGGTCCGACATTACACGACGGCTGCCCCGCATTACAAACAAAGCTCAATCGATATAGCGGATTCAATATCAGGCCCGCAGCCGGCGGCTGCTCAGTGGTATATATCTGGAAGAGTGCTTTCGCTTCGGGCTGCGTGCAGATCGGATTGCCAGCAATACAAATTTTCCCGCTGAATTGCGGATAAACGAAAACGCTTTGCCCGATGCTGGCAAATGCACTGCCACCTAGTTCTCCTGCAATCGACACCACCGCCATTTGCGGGCTTGTCGTGAACAGATGTTTGCCCAATCCCTTCGAGTAAGTCGCAAACATCGGCGTAAGCCGATTTTTATTATTACCGCCTAGTGCACGCTGAACCGCGGCTTGTGCGTTCGGCACATAAAACGTAAGACCATCGGGACCACTCACCGGTTGTGTTGCAGTATCGTAAAGAATCGATTGCACTTCGCTCGCGCTCAGCAGCGGATTCGCTGATCGCATCAGCCCAACAATAGCTGTAACCCAAGGAGCCGAAAACGACGTACCAGTGCAATCGCCATAGCCTGCATATGTTGCGGGCAGCGTTGGCTCTTCACTCACGGTAGAGTCAACACGATCACCGCATCGGATTATTTTAGAGTTGTAGAGATATTTATCCAGCGGATGCGTGGTCAAGACGTCTTTTGCTGGCGCCACCAACCGCATCTTGGACCCCCAGTTCGACCCAGGATTGGACGAATAGTAGCCGTTCGTCCAAAATTTTCCATCCGGCTCAACCCCACCAACCGCAATCACGTTAGGATAATTGGCCGGAAACGGAATTCCGTTTTGGACTTTACCGCCGAGATTTGCCTGGTTCTGCGCAATGGCAATGACCACGATATCGCGCTGCGCTGCGCGCGCAAGCGCATCACAAGCGCTGCTATCACGTATCACGCTATCGCAGCCTGCGGGCGAGTTACCTTCACTTTCGATCAAGCCAGCACCCAGACTCATGTTGATGGCGACCGCGCCAGATTTGATCGCATTCGGCACACCATTGGCAACGTAGTTGATGCCATCGCTAGGCTCGTGAACAGTCAGCGAGCACCAAGGACATGCACCCGATATACCAAAACCGTTGAACCCTCTCGCCGCCAGAACACCCGCGACCAATAACCCGTGGTGGTTATTGCTAATCGGCGAAGTGCCCGGGTATAGCTGTGAACGGTGAACGCGAAGGTTGCCGTTTATGCCGCCTTGTAGATCAGGATGCGTAAGCTGCATGCCCGCATCAACGATCGCAACATGCGCGCGACCCTTTGTCAAATCCCACGCACCATCCAGCTTCAGCATTGTTGCACCGTACTGATAACTGCCAACCGAGGATGACGCTGACTGCGGTTTTAACAACGGATCCAGCTCCTGCGCCTTCGCTTGTGGAGCAAGAATAGACGCTGCGGCTGCAATCAAAACCATAAAGCGCATGCACAAGTAAAATCTAGGAAAAGAAATGTACAAAATTAAGCTCCCACAATAACTATTATTATCTAGCATTGCCGCCGTAAAGCTTCATTCGGCCTTCGCTAAACCAAGGC
>JANYGV010000294.1 GCA_025359285.1 Burkholderiales bacterium | reverse complement strand
GTGCTCGATTCGCGCACCGTGATTCACGCGGGCGGTCGCGTCGGTGGGCCGGCGTTTTTATTGCGCTCGATGGATGGCGGCAAATCATGGAAATCGCAGGATGTTTCTGCGCACACGAAAATGATTCTCGACATAAAATTTTTCGACGAAAATCGCGGCTTCATCATGGGCGCATCGGACACTGATACTGAGAAATCGAACGCGCTTATTATTGCCACGCAAGATGGCGGCGCGACATGGAAAAAAGTATATCAATCCAAACGCCCCTTCGAGATCACTTGGAAAGCGTCATTTCCCACGAACGACACCGGTTACGTGACGATTCAAAATTACAATCCCGATAAAACCAACACGCAGCGCTACGTCGCCAAAACCACCGACGGCGGCGCAACATGGAACGAAATTCCGTTGGTGAACGATTATGCTGTGCGCGAATTCGGCGTCGGGTTTGCCGATGAAAAACTTGGCTGGGTGGGTACCAATACCGGCGGCTATCAAACTATGGATGGCGGGGTGACGTGGACGAGCGTAGCTGATATGGGACGCGCTTTAAACAAGGTGCGGGTCATTCGCAACGAGGATGGTTTTGTGGCGTATGCGATTGGCGTGGACGTGCGGAAAATCGTGGTGCCGGGTTCGGCGAAAAAGTAGCCCACGAAATTTGGTCAAACAACAATCGAAGCTTGTAAGCCCGCTCCGCATTCAGCATCTGTACATACGCTATCTTGCCGCTAAGTTGCGCTTTGAAATTGGTATGCTGCGCCATGTTTTGCGACTGCGGGCCATGTCTCACGCAATTATTCAGCGTGACTTTGAGTCGATCAAAATCCATACGCGGCATATTTGGCCGTTGATTCAATACAATGCCGGTCACTTTTTGCTGAACGCTTTGTGGCATCACGCGGGTCTTGCGGGTGTTGACGTCGAAGCCCTCTTCGAGTGCGATGCGACACACCAGAACATGAAAGCGCTGCGCTGCGCGCGCGAAATTTTCTGCACCGGAAAAGACGAGATCATCGGCGTAGCGCGTATAGCTTGCCCCCGCCGCATGAGCCGCTGCGGTAAGCCGAATATCAAGCCGATATGCGCATAAATTTGCCAATGCAGGCGAGCTGAGCGCGCCTTGCGGCAAATGCGGAATTTGATATTGTTTACGTTCAGCCCATAAAAGTTTCTGTGCATTTTCTGGCAACGGAATAGCGCGCAACGCGGCCCCCGGCATTTGATGCGTGCATAAACCGGTGAGCGCGCGCGCCACTGGGTCGGGATAGCCAAGCGTCGCAAACAAAGCATGAACACGCGAGGCCGGAATGCTCGGAAAGAAATTTTTCAAGTCCATTCTCATCACCACGCGCTGGCCAATGTGCGGCACTGCATGCGTCGCGCATGAGCGATGGCGCACGAAGCCATGCGCAGACGGGTGCGCGGGAATGCGATCCAAAATAAGTCGCAATATTCTTCGCTGCATCTCACGCAATTGCGATTTCGGAATTTCCAGTAACCGGCACGCGCCAGAACGTTTCATCATCCATTGGTAGTGATAATGCACAAGCGGCCCTTTAGCGGGCTGACGCGATTTCGCTATCGCACCAGTAAACCAATCAAGCTGCGCAATCGGCACGCCGAGCCAATGTGCTAAATCGCCACAGGTGGCGAGTTTGGGCAAACGATGTTTACTCAAGGCCCTGTTTAAAGCCATTGGACGCGGGCCTATCTCGGGTGACACCAAAAAATAATGGCGGATCGAAACCGATTTCGCGGCCGCACCCCACGCATTGCCAAAACTCGTGTTGTTCGCGATCCAGTGTGCAAGGGCGAAGCGAGAAGTGATCTTTAAGCTGCGACCATAGCGAAGAATAATTTTTCCGACCAGGCGCGATAACCACGGTGCCTGCTTCGCGTTGTCCACGCCAATCGCCAGCAAGCCGCGCGCAAGGATTACATCCGCATCCAGCGGCCCTGCTAAAAACGAATCTGCCAGACAAAGTGCGACGGCGTTTTTGGGTGTCATTGGATTATTCGAATGAGTGCGACCACATGCCCCAACCAGACTGGTGAAGCATGATCATGATAGCGGCCTGCTGCTAGGAAGATCATGCAACGAAATGCCAATTAATAATAATGCCTCGGGGTAACCCCGAAGAGGCCGTGCGCAAAAAACGTAACTCACGAACGTGCCAACTTGGAGCATGCAGCCGCATCTGAATAATAGTGGATTCGCTGCAGTGCTGTCGACGAAAGTGGTGTCAACACAGAATCTAGAATTGGACTTGCCCTAACGCTAACCCTAACGCTAACCCTAACGCTAACCCTGACGCTAACCTAACCCGAATTTCGTAAGCCCGCTGCCAATCCGTTAATCGTCAAATGAATCGCGCGTTTGGTGCGCTCGGCGGTATCGCCTGCACGGAAGCGGCGCAGCAGGGTAATTTGATGATGATTGAGCGGGTCGAGGTAGGGCATGCGGCGCTTGATTGAATGAGCGAGCGCGGGCGAGTCGGCGAGCAGCGTTTCGTCGCCAGTGATGAGGCTGATGGCCGCGAGAGTGCGCTGATATTCGGCGGTGATTTCATCGAATATCGTGGCGCGTAATTTTTCGTCAACGACTAATTCAGCATAGCGTGACGCAATGGATAAATCTGTTTTGGTCAGCACCATTTCCATGTTGGACAACAACGCTGAAAAGAAGGGCCATTCGCGCGCCATCGCTTGCAGATTTTTGATCCGCTCATTGCGGGTTGGGTGGGCGAGATATTCGCTGATCGCATAGCCAAATCCATACCAGCCTGGAATCGCCAGGCGACATTGGCTCCAGCTGAATACCCACGGGATAGCGCGCAAATCTTCAATACGATGCGATGCTTTTCGCGATGCCGGGCGACTGCCAATATTGAGCTCGGCAATTTCTGCAATCGGCGTGGCAGCGCGAAAATATTCAACAAATCCGGGAGTGCCGTAAACCAGTTTTTGATAGCCGATCAGCGCGAGCGCGGAGAGCGAATCCATCACCGCATTAAACGTGACATCGTTTGCTTTCACCACCGGTAGGGCAAATGCTTTATGCAGCGCCGCGGCAACCAAGCCTTCCAGATTTTGTGATCCCAGCGCCGGGTCAGCATATTTGGCGGCGATAATTTCACCCTGCTCGGTTAAGCGAAAGCCTTGATCGAGCGTGCCATCGGGCTGCGCCAAAATAGCCGCAAAGCTCGGCCCACCCCCGCGACCGACGCTGCCGCCGCGCCCATGAAAGAGGCGCATCGCCAGGCCGTGCACGCGATGCAAGGCAGCTAATCGTTGCTGCGCGCAATAGAGTTCCCAATTGGCGGTGACAAAGCCGCCGTCTTTATTGCTGTCGGAATAGCCCAGCATGATTTCCTGCAAATCACCTTGGCCGCGTAATGCGGCGCGATAAATGCTGTGGCGATAAGCGGTGGTCATGATGGCATCGGCACGACGCAAATCATCGATCGTCTCGAACAGCGGGACGATACGGATGGCAAGCGTTGGCATTTGGTTTGGCTCACTTGGCGGGCGGTAAAGACCAACCTCTTTGAGCAGCAGTGCTACCTCGAGCATGTCGCTGAATGACTGCGCTTTTGAAATCACATATTGCTGAATCACCTTCGCGCCGAACGCTTTATGCGCGCGTGCCGCGGCGCGCGCAATCGCCAATTCGGATTCGGTTTGTTCGGTATAGGTCGTAAACGAGGTGGCGAGCGGACGCGCGTGTTCGAGTTCATGCGTGAGCAGTGCGACGCGCTCGGCTTCGTTGAGTGCAAGATAGTCTGCGTGAGCGCCCGCTGCTTTGAATAACTCAGCAACAACAGCTTCATGCACGTCGCTGTTCTGGCGCAAATCTAGCACCGCCAAATGAAATCCAAACCCCGCCACGCTGGCTAGCAAATCTGCCAACGCGCCGTCGGCCAACAGCGCCGCGCCGTTATCACGGAGCGATGTTTCGATCACCTTCAATTCGCTCGCAAATTCATCCACGCTCGCATAGGGCGTCAAGTCAGCCTCGGGCACTCGCGGGGATTCAAAACCGGCGAGCGCTTTTGCGGTGGCGTAAAGCCGCGCATAGACACCCACCAGCGCCTGACGATACGGTTCGTCATCGCGATACGGTGAGGGGTCAGCGGCATGCGCCGCGAGCGCCTTTAACGCCACGCTGGTGTGGGTGAGGCGCTTGGACATGGAAAGCTCCGCGCCCAATAAATGGACGGCATTCAAATAATGTTCAAACGCCACCACGCTTTGTTTCGCGAGCGCAGCGTTTAAAACCTCAGCGGTGACGAAAGGATTGCCATCACGGTCGCCACCAATCCATGAGCCCATTTCCAGCACATTGTGGGCGCTGCCATTGCCGAGCATTCGACCGAGCTTGCGATTAATTTGCGGCACCACACTCAAAAAGGTGCGCCGGTAAAACACCAGCGCGTTGTCGATCTCGTCCACCACCCGCAGGCGGGTGAGGCGCAGCATCGCGGTTTGCCATAGCTGTAGCACGCGGCCCTTGAGTCGTGATTCGATATCAGCCTGATCGTGTGGATCAGACTCAGCTGCGCGTGCGGCCAGCAAATCGCTCATGGCGCGTTCGGTATCCAGAATAATGCGGCGTTTTACTTCGGTAGGATGTGCGGTCAAAACCGGCGCAACCTTCGCGTGCATCAGCCAATGTGCGAGCCGTTCCGGCGTGGCCCCGGCGGCGCGCGCAACGTCGAGCGCGACACCAATACTTTGACTGCGATCCGCCTGTTTGGATGTCGCCTGCAAGGCGAGCGAACGATCCTCTGCCAAATTTGCTAACAGCAGGAAATAGCTGAATGCCCGCACGATAGACAAGGTTTCATCCACCGACAGGGGATTCAATAAATTATCCAGCTTGGCGCGGGCCGCGGTTGTATCGTCAGTGGCGGCGGCTTTGGCGTTGTCGTTGTCGTTGGCTTTGGCGTTGTCGTTGTCGTTGGTAGCGCGGCGGAAATCAATGGCCGCATGGCGTACTGCTTCGATGGTGGCAAACGCCGCTTCGCCCTGCGTTTCACGAATAACGCTGCCCAACAGCCGACCCAGAAATCGTGTTTCCTCCCGCAGCGAGTCAATGGGAGTGGCTAAGGAGGGCGGCGTTGTCTGTGCGTTGGTGAATGGGGCTGACATGTTTTATGGGAAGTGGGTTGGGGGATATCGAAGCAGTGGCGGAGTTCGCGTTCAGGTCACCCCGCCAGCGTGCGCAATGCAGTGTGCGCAATGCATTTTGATGGTTTTAAACACTATCAAGGAAAAAATTGTAACAAAATTACCTCGCGGAAAGTAATTATCGGCACCATGATCACCCAAGATTGTGAGAAGGTTCAAAGACCGATCACTAGCATTGGCGGGGTCTACGCGCAATAAATGCCCAAAAACGTCCGTCAATAAAGGAGGTTAGTCAGCTGAGCAACCGATCAAAACGGCAACGAGATATTTAGCGTCGCGAGCCAGGTTCTGCCCGGTGCAGGCTCGAAATAGCGACCGTTGCCTTCGTTGACAATTACGGTCGCGGCATAGCGCTTATTCGCCAAATTGTCAGCGCGAATACCCGCCGCAATCCGTGCGCCGCCCGCTATAAATGTATAGCCAGCACGCGCTGAAAAGACGGTGTAGGCAGAAGCGGCATCGGTGTTCAAATCATTCACATAAATTTTGCTTTGTCGCCGTGCATCAACGGCCGCACTAAAACCCGTTGCATGCGTCCATTTGGATTCTATGTAGATTGAGGTGGCGGGCACACCCGGTAATTTATTTCCCGCGGGCACCACCGTGCTAGGTGCGGTGCAGGGCGCCGATATACAGGTCTTGAAGGCATTGTCATATTTTGCGCTGAGTGCGGTGAGCGCAAGCAGCAGATCAATTTGCGCAGATGGCGACGCGGCAAATGCTGCCGCCACAGATGCCTCCGCCCCGCGCCGCGTGGTGCTGCCCGCGTTTTGAAACGTCGCGCGGCCGCCTGAATTGGTTAGCGTCACAATCTCATCACGAGTATGGGTGTCGAAAGCGGCCACGTTGACATGCCAAATGCCGTTGCGATATTTCGCGCCAATTTCGGTGCTGTCGCTCACCGCTGGTTTCAGATCAAAATTCAATCCGGTCGCGCCGCTGGCGCGATAGCCCAATTCATTGAAGGTCGGCGTTTCAAAGCCACGGCCTGCGCTGGCATAGATATTAAAGCCCTCGACAATTTTGAAACTGGCACCGACGGCAGGCGTGGTTTTGATATAGCTTGCGCGGCCACTGTCATCCGGATTTTTACCGGCAATGATGAAGTGATCTTCGCTCACGAATCGCACCTGGCTGTGCCGCACCCCTGCCGTTAAAAACAGACTCGGCGATACCTTGAATTCAGACTGCGTATATACATCTTGGTTGCGCACATTGTTTTGCTCATCGCGCCGCAAATTACCGGTCACGCCTAACGTGGAATTGGTGCCAACACCCACAAAATTTTCATATCCGCGACGTGCTTCATCCAGCGAATCAATGGTCGTGCCGATTATCATGCTGCCCCATTGCGGCTTATACACATAGCGTGCATCGAGCCCCGCATAAGTACGAGAAAACGCGATTACGCCGCCGGGTTGAGTCGCGGCTGATTGTGTGGCGACCGGAATGCTTTGCCATTGCGTCACATCGCGTGAGCCGGCGTAGACCACCGCCTCAAGTGCGTGCTGCGCTGAAAACGCATGCTCAACGCGCAGCCCGGCCTGATCCTGGCGGGTAGTTTTGCGGGTATTAAACAGCAGCGCAGATGGCGTTGTCTGATCGGGATTCGCATCAAATTCAGCGCGTGAAAGCCCCAGCGCATCATCGGCACTGATGTTCACGCTGTTGATCAATAAAGTAAGTTTTGTGTTTTTAAATTGTTGGGTCAATTTAACTTGGCCCTGCGTTTTACTGGCAGCGCTGTGCGGTCGCGAACCGCCCGTGTGGAATTCGGATGCTTCTGCAACCATTCCGAGGCCGTTATCAAATTGGCCGCTGGCTCGGGTTCCGGCTCGCCATGTGTGGTCGCTGCCCAGCGCCAGCGACAGAAAACCGGTCGGCGATTTGGACGCCGCTTCTGTAAAAATTTGAATTACGCCGCCTGATGCGTTGCCATATAACGCTGAAAATGGGCCACGTAGTACTTCCACCCGTTCAGCACTCGAGAGCGCGAAATGCGAAACCTGCCCCTGCCCGTCGGGCTGCGATGCAGGAATGCCGTCGGTGAACAACCTGATTCCACGCACCCCAAAACTGGCCCGCCCCCCAAATCCGCGCGAGGAAATTTGTAAATCTTGCGCGTAGTTGCCGCGATTTTGCACGTTGATACCGGGAACGCGCTGCAGCGATTCTGACAAGTTCACTTGCAGGGTCTGATCACGCAACGCATCTTGATCGACGGTATCAATGGCCATCGGAATATTTTGCGGATCCTGACCGATGCGGGTGCCCGTGACCACGATCGGTGCGAGTTGTTGCGCGCGGATAAAC
>JANYGV010000254.1 GCA_025359285.1 Burkholderiales bacterium | reverse complement strand
GCATTTTCTCCGGGCTTCCGCTGGGGCACGTCTATCTTGCCAGGCGACGCCATTACCATGGAGCACGTAATGGATCAAACGGCGATTACTTATCCCTACACGACCGTAAACGAACTGACCGGCGAAGCGCTAAAAGATGTGCTGGAAGACGTTGCTGATAATTTGTTCAACCCGGATCCGTATTTCCAACAAGGTGGCGATATGGTTCGTGTGGGCGGTCTGAAATATACCTGCGAGCCGAACGCCAAAGTTGGTTCCCGTATTAGCAATATGACCCTCAAGGGACGCCCGATTGATGCGACCAAAAAGTATAAGGTTGCTGGTTGGGCACCTGTAGCCGAGGGCGGCGGGCCGGGCAACACGGGTGAAGCCGCGTGGGACATGCTCAGCGCGTACTTGCGCGATAAAAAAACCATTAAAGCCCCAACACTAAATCTGCCAACGCTCGCGGGCGTGGAAGGTAATGCTGGCATGGCGTGAGCATATAAGCTTTGCAATGAAACTGAAATTGATTTGTGCTGAAACTGCGGCGACGGGACTTGCCCATCAATAGCGGATAAGTATTTTGTTCGCGCGGCCAGGAACCTGAAGAAATCGGCATCCAGTAACTTTCGTAAATACACGTCGCTTTGTGTACTAGCGCAAACCGTTGAAGCGAGCGAATGAGAATCTATTTATAGCTCAGCCGCTCACTCGCTCACAAAGCATTGCAATCAGATCAGCTGTTGACGCCACAATTGCTCCCCGCGCCGTCAACTCTTTATTTACGTTATCCGAAATCGCCTCAGATGATTTGCCTTCAGACGGCCACGTGCTGTGCCCATCTTGAGCTAGGCGTACGGTGTAGCCGAGATCAATCGCAGCATTGCCCGTATTGCGAACGCAAAATTCGCTTTGCAGGCCGCACAAAATCACATTTTTAATCTCAAGCCGCTCAAGCGTTTCGCCAAGATTGGTTTTTTCAAAAGAGTTCGACGCGTATTTTTTAATCACGGTCTCGCCCGCTTGCAGAACAAGCTGCTCGTGCAATTCCCAATGCGGCGTGCTTTCCTCGAAGGGCGCACCCGCCTCCTCGCAATGCTGAACAAAAACAACAGGCGATCCTGCATCGCGAGCTGCCGCGATCAGCGATGATGCATTCGCGACAAGTTCGACCGGGCGATCTATTGGCGGGCAACGCACGCCATCAAACGCGCCGCACTGGATGTCGATGACGAGGAGGGCGGTAGTGGGCATAAGTCAATTTCCTTATCAAATAGATCAGAATTTCTTCAATTATATTTCGGCCATTAACGCAGCACAAAATGGCGCCCATGAAACCTGCAAGCTATATCGATTAGCCGGGCGGCAGCGCCTTGATTGATTTAAGAATCGCTCGCACGATATCCTCGCGTTTATGCAGATCTTCCATGCGGTTCGGCGTATCAATATTCAACGCAAAAAATACCGGCCCGGTAGGCCAATCAATCCATCCTACCCACCAGCCCATTCGGCCTTCCCAGCCGGTTTTGGCGCGCAAAATCCAGTCGCGACCGGCTTCCACAATCATAATGTCTTTCACCAGACGCTGGTGTTCAATGCGAAACGGGAGTTCATTGCGATAAAGTTTTTTCAGAAATGAAATTTGCTCATAGGCTGAGATCGCTAGATTGCCATCGACCCAATAGTTGCCGCGCGCAGTCGTTGGGTCTGCGTTTCCATAATTTAATTTCCGAAGGTAATCCCTTGCCCTGTCTTCCCGGATTTCTTTTGCAAATTTCTCGTACACCCAAATAGTCGAGTTGCGCATCGCGGATCGCAGGTCCTGATCCTGATTGTGCGCGGCAAAACTTCGCGCAACGCCATCCCATCGAAAAACCTGAAACTCATCACGAACCGCACCCGCGTCCAGCGCCATGAGCGTATGTGGAATTTTGAATGTAGACGCAGGCGAAAAGCGCTGTTTCGCGCGGGCTTCATCGTAGGCCCACCACGCTTGAGTTCCTGCGCGCTCATCCGCCACCACGATGGTGCCTGTCGCGTTGAACTCGGTGAAATATTTTTCCCAGTCCGCTCGCGCCTGTGGCTTTTCTTGTGCAGGGGCAGTAGCGATAAATGCAACGAGCGAAAATAGCAATGCGAAGATTTGGGCGGTCATAGGATTTTAGGATTTCCGTTGGTATGCAAATTCTTATATGCGAGCTGGACTAGGGGCTGTTACCTGCAAGCCTAAATTTGACTTACTCAATTTTAACCAAAACGTGCCCTGATTGCACCGCACCAATCCCCTCTGTCCAGCGCTATAATTAATAGATAAACCAAATAAAACGCTTTTGGAAAAATCATGGCGCAAACGCTCTACGACAAACTCTGGCAAACGCATTTGATTCATGAAGAATCGGATGGGACGGCGCTGATTTATATTGATCGGCATTTGGTGCATGAGGTCACCAGCCCGCAGGCGTTTGAGGGCTTAGAAATTGCGGGGCGGAAACTTTGGCGGCTGAAGTCGATTGTGGCCACTGCCGATCACAATGTGCCGACCACTTCGCGCAAAGCAGGCATTGCCGATCCGATCTCGCGGCTGCAGGTAGAAACGCTCGATAAAAATATCGAAAAATTTGGGCTGAAAGACTATTTCGGCATGAACGATCCACGCCAAGGCATTGTGCATGTGATTGGCCCGGAGCAGGGCGCAACACTGCCTGGCATGACGGTGGTGTGTGGCGATTCGCATACGTCCACACATGGTGCATTCGCGGCCTTGGCATTTGGGATTGGCACGAGTGAAGTCGAGCACGTGATGGCGACGCAATGTTTGGTCAC
>JANYGV010000238.1 GCA_025359285.1 Burkholderiales bacterium | reverse complement strand
GCAAAAAGGTGATCGCGTTGTTTCTTATGCAGTGTCGCCGTGGACGGGCCCGAAGAGCACCATCGTCAAGCGGCTGCGCTCCTGGCGCGACTGGGATAATTACGCGACAGATCGTCCCGACCCGCAGGCGGCATTTGAAAGTCAGCTCACGATTGCGCGAACAAATGTTCTCGAAGATCAGTGGGGCGGTATGGCGACCAAAGCGCTGACAACAGGTAATTTCGTCAACGGCGTGCTTTACAATCTAGATAAGAATGGCAACCCGCTACAAGATGCCGCTGGCATTGTGTCGGAAATATTTCCGATTACCCCTGCGCCACCGTCGACCTATGTTGCCTCGAACGGCAACACACAAAACAACCGGCTGGCGGCTGAATTACGGTCGGTTGCCAACATGATTGCGGCGCGCGACAAACTCGGCGTGAAGCGCCAGATATTTTTCGTTTCCATCGGCGGCTTTGACAACCACGGCGATCAATTTAAAGATTCAAGCAACTCGACCACGCCGATTTTAAGTGGCCTGCACGCCGATTTATTGAAGCAAGTCGATCAGGCGCTGACCTGGTTTTACAACTGGACGAAAGCGCAGGGGCTTGCAAATAACGTCACCACATTCACGATGTCGGATTTTGGCAGAACGCTGACCTCCAATGGCCTCGGCAGTGACCACGGCTGGGGCGGTCACCATCTCGTGCTGGGCGGTGCGGTGAATGGCGGCACGATTTACGGTGCCAGTGCCTCGCAGGTGTTTCCTGATATCGCGCTCAAATCCAGCTATGACGTTGGGCAGGGCCGCTTGCTGCCGTGGACTTCCGTTGATGAATACGGTGCAACGATCGCCAAATGGATGGGCACCAGCACCAGCGAGCTGGCTGGTATTTTCCCGAACCTGGGTCGATTTAGCGCGCGCCCAACCGGCATGTCATTTTTGGTTTAAGCCTAAATTGCTCGCGTAAAAAAAGCCCAGTTAATTTGGGCTTTTTTTATTTTTGTCAGCATACTTTGTGGGCTAAGCTTCATCGCGCAACGACAGCTCTCGCCACGCCATGATGATGGTTTTGGCATCTTCCCAAAACGCCTGACTGCGTTCAACGCCCACCGACAGCGCGAGTTTGTTGGTCACAGTCCTGGCGACGATGGCGAGGTCGCGTAATGTTTTGGCTTCTAGCAGCTCGGCACCTAGCGAATCAATATCTGATGAAGGCAGGCCCTCCAGTCTGAGCAAGAGCTGCATCTTCGCCGCGACCAAAGGGTGTAGATCCTGGGGTTTATCCTTATTCTTGGCGTAAGGTGTGGTCGCTTCGCCAATGCGCAGGTCGCGGCCATGACCATTCCCCGCTGGCTGAATGACCTCCGCCAGCCCAAGCCTCACCAGTTCTTCAACCTGTTGCTCAAGTAATTTGGCCAGACTCCCTGCACGGTCCAGCAGGTCGCCCAAGGTCGCGCTACCGTCAATCAGGAACAGCACCGCACGCAGTTTGGGCGCGACTGAAGCCGTATGCTCACGCATCGCGGTGGCACCCGCTACCGTGCGCTGAAGAACGCTGTCGCTGTTAAGAAAAGTGTTGGACATGATTCATTTATTTCACGAACCGGTGCTGATCCAGGAGATTAGGAAAGTGCCGATACCGGGGTTGAAGCCGAGGCGATGATGCCGCGAAAGAGATATTGAGGGATTCGGTGAAATTGTGAACATTCGGCGCTTAGCGTTTGACCTGAGCGAGTACCGTGCTGGTCCAAGCCAGACGTTCGATGAGGGTGCGCAAAAATTGCCGGTTGAAGCGCAGCTGACAACCATCTGAAAGCTGCAAAAGCTGCTCATCCTGAATTTTCAGAAGCTGTACTTCGGATACGGCAATAATCGAGGCTGAACGCTTGCTGCCGCCGCCGGATAGATAAGCCATTTCGCCGAAACAGTCGCCTTCTTTTAATACATTCAACAGCTTGTCATCTTTCATCACCTTGACTTGGCCCGATACGATGATAAAAAATGCGTGGCCAACATCGCCTTCCAGCAGCAGGCTTTGCTCGCGAGATTGATGCTCCCACATCGCGCCGCGCAAAACTTCCCAAAGTTCTGCGTCGCGAAAATCCTGAAAAAACTCCAGCTTGCGTAGCGCATTGAATTTTTCGGCAGAGGAAATTTCGAAAGAATATTTCTCTAGTTGCGGGAAGGTCTCTGCCAGTTCTCGAGCCATTGCATACCAACCAGGATAGCGTTTTGCCGTATCTTTGTGCATCGCGGTTTCAACAATCTGAATCAACTTTTCAGGCAGATCGGGGCGAATTGTGCCTAGCGGGGTCGGTGCTTCGTTCAAAATTTTGTTAATCATGGCAACCGAGCTCGATGCCTGGTATGGCAGCCGACCGGCCAATAACTCATACATCACCACGCCCAGCGAGTAAATATCCGTCTGCGCCGAGGGGGATTCCTCATTGATTTGCTCAGGCGCCATATAGGCGGGTGAACCCACGAATCCGTCGATTTGAGTGTGGGTGGAGTGAGAAATCTGCGCCGTGCCAAAGTCCGAAATTTTGATGTCATCCCGATCCGACAGGAGAATATTCGCCGATTTGATATCGCGGTGAATCACGCCGTTTTGAAACGCGTAATCCATTGCCCGGCATGCCTTGAAAATAATCAGCACCGCCTGTCGTACCGGCAGCAGGTTGGTTTCGCTACAGAATTTCTTGAGCGAACCGCCGCTCACGTATTCCATGATGATGTAGCGCGATTCGCCTTCCACTACGGCGTCGTACACGCCAACGATATTCGGATGCGAAAGTTTGCCGACTAGTGCCGCTTCATTCAAAAAAAGTTTTTCAAAGCGGCGTGCTTCTTCGGGTCCGGCGCTATCGTCCTTTACTTGAACCTTAATGGCGATCTTGCGGTTGTTAAAGGTGTCGTCCGCGAGATATACAACCGCAGTCGCGCCACGCCCCAGCTCAGCCAGCGTCTCGTATTTTCCGATTTTTTGGGGGCGCGCAATAGCGCTTGGCGAAGTCTGTGAAGTTTGGATCATGGAAAGATCGTGAGAGTGACGCGGGATGAATGTTGCTTGGACTACAAAATGTGAACCAGTGCTTATATTCTAGCGCGAAAATTTGAGCGCACCTATCGACGATGAGCTTTACTCTAAATCAGGTGTCTGTTGCCAGGCCAACGTTGCTAGGCCAATAATCGATGAGAAACTTTAGCAAAGCCATCGGGCGAAATATCGCTCACTTCAAGCAGCGCGGCTGATTGTGCGCCTTGATAGTTGCTAAACATCGAACGCGAATAGGCGGGGTCATAGTGATGCTCAAGCATGGACGCCACGAACTCATCCCAATTGCCCTGTGTGGCGAGGGTTTTCCACTCCGCGATGCGCTCTGCAGAATGGAGCGATTTAATGCAATCCAGCTTAAAAAATAATAAGTCGCGGTTCGCGATCAGATGGGCATATTCTTCGCGAAGCAGTTTTGCGCGCAGCGGTGCCGGTGTCACGGCTTCAAAACAGGTGCCTTGGTGCATCGTGGTAATCAATGTTTCTGGCACGCGCAGCAGGCCAACTTTGCGGCTTTCAGCTTCGACATATACCGGCAGCGCATTATCGAATCGAGACAAGTCCAACCAGATGCGGCTATCAAACATTTTTTGTGAGGGCTGCGCTTCATCAGGCAAATTGCCCAGCACGGAGCCCTTGTGCGCGGCGAGCCGCTCAAGATCCAGCACCTGCGCGCCCTGTGCGGCAAGCGCATCGAGCAGCCGACTTTTACCTGAGCCCGTGCGGCCACAAATAACCCGGTAGCTAAAGTGCAATGGCAGCGTTTCCAAATCCGCGCGTACCTGCGCTCGCCACGCCTTGTATCCGCCTTCGAGCTGCGCCGCATTCCAGCCAATGGTGCGCAAAATATGTGTCATAGCACTTGATCGAGTCCCGCCCCGCCAGCAGTAGATGAGCGGCTTCCAGCTCTTCGGCTTGTCGGCAAAAAGCGTATCAATATGGTTTGCGATGTTACGAGCGACGAGGCCTGCACCGAGCTTTTTGGCATCGAATGCGGACGTTTGTTTGTACCGCGTGCCGACTTGTATACGCTGTTCATTGTCCAGCACTGGGCAGTTGATGGCACCCGGTAAATGGTCTTCTGCAAATTCGGCAGGACTGCGCGTATCAATGACAGCATCAAATTGTTGCAGCGACAAATAGCTCAGCGGCAGGGTTTGAACGCCGAGTTTGGGCGCCTTTGATTTCTCGACAGAAAATGCAGTTTCAGCGACGATGTCGTTCATTTTTGTTTGGTCGTTGCGCTTAGGTCGCTCGTCTTTGTTTCTTGTTTCATTTCTCTTTTCATCACGCTTTTTAGTGTTAATGCCTGCTCGACGGCGGGCATAACGTTGTCGAGAATTCGTGGCTGGGCGGCGGCGATGGGGTGCAGGCGGTCGGACTGAAATAGTTCCAGTTTTTCCGCGATACCGTCCAGCAAAAACGGCACCAGAGGAGACTTATATTGCTTGGCTAATGCGGGAAAAACAGCGCTAAAACTTTTCGTGTAATCCAGGCCGTAGTTAGGCGGAATTTGAATCCCAATGATCACCGGGCGGGCGTTTGCGGCGCGCACGGCGTTGATGATAGCGTCCAGATTTTTACGGGTCTCAGCGACAGGCAAACCTCGCAGCGCATCGTTTGCGCCCAACGCAATCAAGACAATGGTGGGTTTTTGTCGCTGCAAATCACCTTTGATCCGATTCAGCCCCCCGCGCGTGGTCTCTCCGCTAATGCTCGCGTTCACCACGCCGATGCCGCGATTTTTGAGTGATTTTTCCATCAGTGCAACCCAGCCGTCGGCGGGGTTCAAACCATAGGCGGCCGATAGACTATCGCCAAAAACCATAATCCGTTCTGGCGCTGGCGCGGTTGCCTTCGCTTCCAAAGAAAGCGCGTCATCGCCAGCGGCGGCGAACAATACGTAGATTAAGAAGACCGACATAATCCTTAAAAACCAACCGTCTACACTTGAAAAGATTGTTTTTTGCACCACGTCCACAGGGTATCCTTCAATATTAGAGAGATATAACCGCTGGCCCGGTATGCTCTCTAACAAAATTTTTAACAACTTCAGGCCTTGATATGGGGTCATATACGCCTAAACCAACTTCCGTATTTTTGCCCAATTTTTCATAAATTTGCTCATTAACCGACTATGCCCGATTCGACTCTCACTAACTTGCCTGCCCAGCCGGCCACCAAATCGACCACACTGATCATCGATGTTCAACAACTTACCAAACGAGTCACCACCAGCGATGGTGTACTCGTCATCGTTAACAACGCGCATTTTAGCGTGTCTGCGGGCGAAGCCGTGGCGATTGTTGGCGCATCGGGCTCGGGCAAATCCACCTTGCTGGGATTGATGGCCGGGCTGGATAATCCCAGCGAGGGCAAGGTTTTAATCAACGGCGAAGATTTATTTGCCTTGAGCGAAGATGGCCGCGCCAAATTGCGCGGGCGCTTGGTCGGATTTGTTTTCCAATCATTCCAGTTATTGCCCTCGCTTACCGCGCTGGAAAACGTCATGTTACCGCTGGAATTGGCCGGTGTTGCCGACGCCGAATCACGTGCGCAGGCGATCCTTCAACGCGTTGGCCTGGCCGCGCGCGTCAAGCATTATCCGAAGCAGTTATCCGGGGGTGAGCAACAGCGGGTGGCGATCGCGCGGGCATTCGTTTCTGAGCCGAAATTGCTATTTGCTGACGAGCCCACCGGCAATCTGGACGCCAAAACAGGCAAGGCGATGATTGAATTGTTGTTCGAGCTCAATCGTGAGCGCGGCACCACGTTAATTCTTGTCACCCACGACTTGGGGCTTGCGGCGCGCTGCAATCGGCGATTGGTGATTGACGCTGGGGTGATTAAAGCTGAATAAGCTTGAAGTCTCCACGCTGGAAATGACTATCTAATTTTCTTCGGAACACGATATGCAAAAATTTTTATTGGCGCTGCGCCTACTCCGCCGCAATGCAAAATCGGGCGAGGCGCGGGTATTGTTGGTGGCGCTATTTATTGCTGTGGCGAGTGTCACGACCGTGTCGTTTTTTGCGGATCGTGTAGAATCCGCGCTCAATAATCAAGCCAATGAATTGATCGCCGCGGATGTGGTGGTGATCTCGGATAAGCCAGTCGATGCGCGCTTTCGCGATGAGGCTGCACGCTTAAAGCTGACCGTCGCCGAGGCCATCACTTTTCCCAGTATGGTTGCGGGCGACGAGACTCGGGGGCAGGGCGTTAATCTGGCTGAGATCAAGGCGATCACGCCCGCATTTCCATTGCGCGGCAAAATTCGTATTGCCGATGCGCCCGGTGCGCCTGAGCGCGATGCAACCGGCATTCCGGCGGCGGGTACAGTGTGGGTGCCTGACGTGCTGCTCACCCGCATCAATGCGCAAGTCGGTGACGAATTAAAAGTCGGTGAGGTTAAATTAAAAATTGCCGCACTGGTGATAAAAGAGCCTGACAGCGTGCTGGATTACATGGGTATCGCGCCACGAGTGATGCTTAACGCGGATGACTTGAGCGCGACCAAACTGGTGCAAACCGGCAGCCGAATCACGTATCGTTTGCTGCTGGCGGGGGAGCGACAATCGGTAGATCAATTTGCTGCGACATTCAAAGGCCAATTGAAGCGCGGCGAGCGAATCGAAAGTGTGCGCGATGCACGATCCGAAGTACGGGTGGCGCTGGAACGGGCGCAGAATTTCCTCGGTTTGGCGGCGTTGTTATCCGTCATCCTGGCGTCGGTGGCCGTCGCGCTGGCGGCCCGCCGATACTCTCAGCGCCAGCTGGACAGCGCCGCCATGATGCGCTGTTTGGGTGCCACGCAGGCCGATATCTTTTCACTTAATTTGTGGCAGTTTTTGGCGCTGGGATTAAGCGCGTGCGCGATGGGTGCTATCGCTGGATTTATTTTTCAGACCGGACTCGCCGCGCTGCTTACCGGGTTATTCACCGTCGCGCTGCCCGCGCCGACCATCATGCCCGCGCTGCAAGGCATGGCGATTGGCATGGTGCTATTGCTCGGCTTTACGTTGCCGCCGCTGTTGGCCTTGCGAAAGGTCGCCACGCTGCGCGTGCTGCGGCGCGATCTCGATCCCTTCGATGCGGGGGCGACATTCGCTTATGTGCTCGGCTTTGCGACCCTCGCGGCGCTGATCATTTGGCGTGCAGGCGATGTGAAATTAGGTGCCATCGCGGTTGGTGGATTTGTGGTGGCACTGGGTATTGCTGGCTTGGCGGGTTGGTTGTTGATTCGCGCGACCGCCAGCTTGCGGGGGGCCACGTCTGGCTCATGGCGTTACGGTCTCGCCAATATGAAGCGCCACGCGGGCGGCAGCTTAGTTCAAATTATGGCGCTGGGCCTGGGCATTATGGCGATGCTGCTGCTGACGCTGGTGCGGACAGATTTGATTTCCAAATGGCAGGGCAATCTGGGCGCAAATATGCCGAACCGTTTTGTCATCAATATGCAAAGCGATCAGCTTGATCAAGTGCGTCAATATTTCAAAGAGCAGCGGCTGGATATTCCCGATTTATATCCGATGATTCGCGGCCGTCTGGTTGAAATCAATGACAAAAAAGTGGTGCCCGCTGATTTTAAAGACGAGCGTGCTAAGCGTACTGCCGAGCGCGAATTTAATCTGTCGTCCGTCGCCACGCTGCAAGCGGATAACAAAATCCTCGCTGGCAAATTCTGGACAGCCGACTCCACCGAAAAACAATTTTCGGTCGAAGACGGCATCGCCAAGGTGCTCGGCATTGGCGTAGGCGATACGCTCACCTATGACATCGCAGGCTCTCTGTTCAAAGGCAAAGTGACCAGCCTGCGCAAAGTCGAGTGGGACTCATTCAAAGCGAATTTTTTTGTTATCGCGAATCCGGGTGTGCTCGATAGCTATCCCGCCAGCTACATTTCTAGTTTCCATTTGGCACCCGGCAACGAAGCGGTGGTGACGGGCTTGGTGAAGCGCTTCCCGAATCTGTCTGTGATCGATTTGACCGCGATCATGAATCAGGTTCGCGTCATCACCGATCAGGTCGCCAACGCCGTCAGCTATGTCTTCATGTTTGCCCTCGCCGCAGGCTTGGTGGTGCTGTACGCGGCCATTGCCAGCACCCAGGACGAACGCGTGTTCGATGCCGCCATCATGCGCACATTGGGCGCGAACCGAAAGCAGATGATCGTGGTGCAGCTCGCGGAATTTTTAGCGATTGGCCTGCTCGCAGGCCTGATCGCCAGTGTGGGTGCGATGGCATTAGCAGCCGTGCTATCCGAACGTGTGATCAATGTGCCGTACACAATTAACTGGTGGATCCCGCTGATTGGCATCGTCGGCGGTGCAGCAGGCGTGGCGCTGGCCGGATTATTGGGGACACGGAAAGCAGTGGATTCGCCGCCGCTAGCAACAATTCGTGAGCTGGGGTAAAGAAATAATTCTTTACTCGATTCAAGTTTTAATCATCAAGCCCTGACCCGACGGCAG
>JANYGV010000287.1 GCA_025359285.1 Burkholderiales bacterium | reverse complement strand
GACAATCGCCACGGGGGTGGTGGCGGGCTTTCCCTGCGCGATGAGCATTGCCGCAATCTGCGGCGCTTGGCCAGCGGCCATGTATAGCACCACGGTATCCGCGCTCAGCACGCTCGCCGACCATTCGCTCGCCGATTCATTCGGCCCAATACGCGGCGTCGCAAATGTCACGCTGCGCGCGACACCGCGACGCGTAAGCGAGATGCCAAGTTGCGCGCTGGCGGCTAGTGCGGCGGTGATGCCCGGCACGATTTCAAATTCAATTTTTGCTTCACGCAGTGCATCAATTTCTTCTTGCGCACGACCAAACAACATCGGGTCGCCACCCTTGAGTCGCACAATATTTTCATAGCGTGTTGCGGCTTCAACGAGGCTGCGATTGATGAAACGCTGGTCGGTGGAAACTTGTCCACTGCGTTTACCCACCGCGATTTTTTTTGCGTTCACTGCAAGTGCGATAGTTTCTGGATGTACCAGCGCATCATAAAAAACCACATCCGCGTTTTCGAGCAAACGTGCGGCGCGCAACGTGAGCAAATCCGGTGCGCCAGGGCCAGCGCCGACTAAATATACTTTAGACATATTCAGCTTCTTTCAATACGGTGCCCGCCGCGACAGTGGCGTTGGTCGCCTCATCAATCAATATCACGCCACCCGTCGCGTGATTTACCGAGTACGCATCGATCATGATCGGTTTCGCGGTGCGGATTTGAAGCTCGCCGATATCGTTGGTGTTTAAGGTGGTGGCGGGATTTGCAGTTAACGTTTGCACGTCATAACGCGAATTAACGGAAGTGATTTGCGCGCGCACCGAGCGTGTGCCAATCTTCAGCAAATAGCGACGACTGGAATTAAGCGCTTCGTTGCCGAGCCAGCAAACATTGGCGCGAAAATTTTCTGTCACGCGCGGTGGATTGATTGCATCAGCAAGCATATCGCCGCGCGAAATATCGAGCTGGCGATCCAGCGTGATCGTGACCGAATCAAGTGAGCTTGCCGATTCCGCATTGCCATCAAGCATAATGATTTCAGCAATGCGTGCGGTCTCACCAGAAGGATGGACTACAACTTCGGAGCCGACCTTGATGTGGCCTGATTCAACGCGACCAAGATAGCCGCGATTTTCTTTTGCTGCGCCAAAGCGCACGCGCGAAACGAGCTGAACGGGAAAGCGAAACGCGGATTCAGCTTGCTTCTCAACAGGTACACTTTCCAAAAACTCCAGCAAGGTTGGGCCCGCATACCAAGGCATATTGTTTGCGCCATTAAGCTCGCGCGTCACAACAAAATCACCGGCGAGAGCAGACACGGGAATAAACGAAATATTGCGCACGCCGAGTTCTTTGGCAATCGCTGCGAATTCGGTTTTAATTTTTGTAAAAACATCTTCTTTGTAGCCAACCAAATCCATCTTGTTCACCGCGACCACCACATGCGGCAAATCCAGCAGCACGGCCAGCGCGGCATGGCGGCGAGATTGTGGCTGAATGCCGCGCGCTGCATCGATCAACACAATTGCCGCATCAGCCGTCGAGGCACCGGTGACCATGTTGCGCGTGTATTGCTCGTGGCCCGGTGTATCCGCGATGATAAAGCGGCGAGTGGGCGTGGCGAAATAGCGATAGGCGACATCAATGGTAATGCCTTGCTCGCGCTCGGCGGTGAGACCATCGGTAAACAGCGATAAATCCAGCCCCGCTTGCCCGCGCTTTTCAGTGGTGCGTGCAATGGCCGCGATCTGATCTTCCAGAATCGATTTTGAGTCATACAGCAAACGCCCGATTAGCGTGCTCTTGCCGTCGTCAACGGAACCAGCGGTGGTGAAGCGGAGTGTGTCGATATTTTTCATAGGGTTTTGCTTTTGCGGTTTTACGTGGTTATGTTTTTTTGAATTCGTAGTTGAATCACCTGGCTTTGCCTGCAATTCAAAACAAATCAAAGCGGGCAAAAGTAGGTTTTTACTTTTGTCCGAACGATTAAAAATATCCTTCTTTTTTGCGCTGTTCCATCGATGCGTCGGATGTCTGATCGTCTAGTCTGGTGGCGCCGCGCTCGGTCAATCTTGCGATCAACGTTTCTTCCACAATTTCTTCCACTGTCGCGGCGTCTGATGCCACCGGTGCAGTACAAGTAATGTCGCCCACGGTACGAAAGCGCACGGCTTTTTTAACGACGATCTCACCTGATTTCGGCGGGGTTAATTCAGTGACTGGCACCAGTAAACCTTTGCGTTCAACAATCTCGCGGTCGTGTGAAAAATAGATTGACGGCACCTCCAGATTTTCATGCGCGATGTATTGCCACACGTCGAGCTCAGTCCAATTCGAAATCGGAAAAACGCGCACATGTTCGCCCGGATGAATGCGCAGGTTGTACAAGCTCCACAATTCAGGACGCTGATTTTTCGGGTCCCATTGGCCCCATTCATCGCGATGCGAAATAATGCGTTCTTTGGCGCGAGCTTTTTCTTCATCGCGTCGTGCGCCACCGAAGAGCGCATCGAATTCGAATTCTTTAATCGTATCGAGCAGCGTCACAGTTTGATGCACATTGCGGCTTTCATCTGGATGGCGTAGCACCACACGGCCTGAACGAATGCCATCGCCGACTGAGCGAACAATCAAACGCTCGCCCAATTCCTTCACGCGACGGTCACGGAATTCGATCACTTCGGGAAAGTTATGTTCGGTATCAATATGCACGAGCGGGAACGGAAATTTATCTGGACGAAATGCCTTCTCGGCCAGGCGCAGCATCACGATGGAATCTTTGCCGCCGGAAAAAAGCAGCGCGGGATTTTTCGTTTCGGCCACGGTTTCGCGCATGATATGAATCGCTTCCGACTCCAGCCAGCGCAAATGTTTGCTCAGCGGAGCGCGCGGCG
>JANYGV010000193.1 GCA_025359285.1 Burkholderiales bacterium | reverse complement strand
GGCCGAAAAGAAGATGCCGATGGGCGGGTGCTGGAGCGATATATCAATCCTGCGGTTTATATCTCGCTACCACGCAATACAGGAATTTTTGTGGCGTTGCGCCCAAACAATTCAGCGCGTTATCAGCCTGAAGGAGTGCCGCTAAAGCTGGATCAGCTCTATTTCAATATAGAGTCGAACCCTGGGCGGATACTCACCAATTTTTTTATTGAATCATCGATCGGCGATCGTGGCGACGTGGCCAACAATCGCGTTGGCCGCGGCTATTCGCTTGCCTTGAACGGAACGATCCGTGTCAGCGATCGCTGGGAAATTGAACCACGCATCGATAACTCGGTGATTAATTCGATTGAACCTAATCTCGCGGGCTCCAAGCAGATTCTGCAAGAGCGCGCAGTACAGTTGAAATCTGTTTATCATTTTTCAGCGCGGGACACGCTGCGCCTGATCGCCCAATACAACGGCGTTCGTCGCAATACCGCGCTATATAAAAACACCGTCAGCCCGTTTGAAAAAAATGAAATCGCTTCAATTGTGTACGGCCATCGGCGCGGCTTGGGAACCAACTTTTATGTCGGCATCACCGAATCGCGAAGCGTTGACCCCGCAAACAAAGTTACCCGCCGCCAAGGCGAAATATTCGCCAAATGGTCGTGGGCATTTGATCTCGCCGATTTGATTTAACAAGAGCGTTGCGACGCTCTTTCGACAAATCGCGTGCTGGACGTTTACGTCATGCACAAACTCCATTATCCACGCTTATTTCGGAGCAAAAGTATTCCAAGACGTCCGTCAATGCTAGACTTTGGTTGATATTGCTCCGCAGCTGCTAATGGTGAAGCCTACGCGTGCACGGAAATGACGCGAAAATTCTGACCTCACGGTCGTGACGCAAATCAGCGACACAATTTTGACCGGCCTACCCCTCATAGTATTATTAAAGGCTGTCGATGAATATTCCTCTAAAACAACGCCTGAATTGGCCCTCCAAATGAAATTAGTGCCCACCATTTTGTGCGGCGGGGCGGGCTCACGCCTGTGGCCCGTGTCGCGCGAGCTTCATCCCAAACCATTTATTCGATTGGCCGATGGCGAAAGCTTGCTGCAAAAAGCTTTTTTGCGCGGCGCGATGCTTGACGGCGTGGTCGAGGTCATGACGGTCACCAATCGTGAATTATTTTTCAAAACAGAAGATGAATATCGCGAAGTCAATAAAGTAAAACGCGCCACATCGTTTGTATTAGAGCCGTTTGGCCGCAACACTGCGCCCGCTATTGCCGCAGCGGCGTTGCAAGTCCAAAAAATGCAGGGCGACGACGCCATCATGCTGGTGCTGGCGGCAGATCATTTGATCGCCGATCAAGCGGCCTTTGCCAAGGCGGTTGCGGCAGCGGCCACGCTAGCTGAAGCTGGCAAATTAGTCACATTCGGTATTCAGCCGGAAGCGCCTGAAACCGGCTACGGCTATATCGAAGCTGAAGGCTCACGAGTATTGCGATTTGTCGAAAAACCTGACCTTGATAAAGCCAAGGCCTATGTCGAGTCTGGCCGTTATTTGTGGAATTCGGGCATGTTTTGTTTTTCAGTCGCGGCAATGCTGCACGCGATGGAAAAATACTGTCCCGAGGTGCTCGCCGCTGCTCGCGCCTGCATGGAAAAATCCCGTTTCGCCGAAGGTCGTGGCGTCGCGCAGCTTGAGCTAGATAGCGAAACGTTCCTCTTGGCACCGGATATTTCAATTGACTATGCAGTCATGGAAAAATCGGATCAAGTCGCCGTAGTGGCCTGCAATATTGGTTGGAGCGATATCGGCTCATGGAGCGCGATCGGCGATTTGGAGGCGCCAGATGCCAACGGCAATCGCGTGCAAGGTAACGCGTTGCTTCACGAATCCACAGACTGCTATGTGCAAAGCAATGGCCGCATGGTGGGCGTAGTAGGCGCGCGCGATCTAATTATTATCGATACGCCAGATGCGTTATTGGTCGCTGATCGCAAGCGCGCGCAGGACGTAAAGCACATCTATGCCGGGCTCAAGGCGATGGGCCATGAAAGCTATAAATTGCATCGCACCGTGCATCGCCCGTGGGGCACGTATACCGTTTTGGAAGAAGGTAAACAGTTCAAAATTAAGCGCATCGAAGTAAAACCTGGCGCATCACTTTCGCTACAGATGCACCATCATCGCAGCGAGCATTGGATTGTGGTGAATGGTATGGCCAAGGTGGTAAACGGTGAACAAGATCTGCTGCTCGCGACGAACGAATCCACTTACATTCCGGCCGGTCATCGCCATCGTCTTGAGAACCCCGGCGTGATTGATCTGGTGATGATTGAAGTGCAAAGCGGCGAGTATCTGGGAGAAGATGATATTGTTCGATTCCAGGATGTTTATGGTCGGGTGTAGTCTGGTCACACATCGTTATATCGAGTTCAAAAAAATTCACCAGCATCACGCCGCTGACGCAAAAATCAAAGCACACATCAAAACATGAACCAAAATACCGTCAATACCAGCAGAAGCAGATTCAGCTTTCTGGTCAAAAATAAAATCCTGTGGCTTACCGTCATTGTTCCTACCATCCTGGCTTGTGTTTACTATGGGTTGATTGCATCTGATGTGTACATTTCTGAATCGCGATTTGTGGTTCGTAGCCCGCAGCGCCAGACCCAAACGGGATTGGGCGCGCTGCTGCAGAGCACTGGTTTTTCCCGCTCTCAGGACGACACCTATTCCGTCCATGATTTTGTGTTGTCACGCGATGCATTGAAAGAATTGGACGAGCAACTGGGCGTGCGCAAAGCGTTCTCCAGCACGGACATTGATTTTATCAACCGTTTTCCGGGGCTGGACTGGGACAATAGTTTTGAATCGTTTTACAAGTACTACCAAAAACGCGTTGGCGTGGATTACGACACCGCCTCTTCAATCTCAATTCTGACCGTACGTGCATTTACGGCGGAAGATGCAAAGCGCATAAACGATTTGTTGCTCAAAATGGGCGAACGTTTGGTCAATAATTTGAATGACCGCAGCAGGCAAGATTTAATCAAATTTGCAACGCAGGAAGTAAACACCGCCAAAACCAACGCCACCGCCGCCGCACTGGCACTATCTTCATTTCGTACCGCGCAAACCATTTTTGACCCTGATCGGCAATCCGCGATTCAACTTCAGGGCGTGGCCAAACTTCAGGAAGAACTGTTTGCAACCGAAGCACAGTTAAACCAAATCCGACAGGTATCGCCCAAAAATCCGCAGGTCGCCTCACTGGCGAATCGCGTATCAAGCTTGCGTAATACGATTGCCAATGAAACCTCGAAGGTGGCAGGTGGCGGTACCTCGCTGACGTCTAAATCAGCCAATTTTGAACGTCTCGTTTTAGAGAAAAGTTTTGCTGATCGACAATTCGCATCCGCACTCGCGTCGCTGGAGTCCGCACGTAGCGAAGCCGAGCGCAAGCAGCTCTACCTTGAGCGATTGGTTCAACCCAACCTGCCAGATAAAGCGCTGGAGCCACGCCGGATTCGCTCAATTCTTATGGTGTTCGCGGTGGGCCTAATTGCGTGGGGCGTGGTGAGCCTGTTGGTGGCCAGCGTTAAAGAGCATACCGACTAAATGTTTACGCTTAATCTAATTAAATTAGACCACTTATAAATTATGACCAGTGAGGTCTCATTTTTTCGTTCGTTGGCCATTCAACGCCGAGTCATGCACGCGTTGATGATGCGCGAGGTCATTACTCGCTTTGGACGGGATAACCTGGGCGTACTTTGGTTGATCGGCGAGCCGATGATATTCACGCTGGGTGTAACAGCCCTCTGGACGTTCGCGGGCCTGAATCACGGCTCATCGCTTCCAATCGCGGCATTTGCGATTACAGGGTACTCCTCGGTACTGATGTGGCGCAACAGCGTCAACCGGTGCGTAAGCGCTCTACAAAGCAACTTCAATTTGCTGTATCACCGCAACGTTCAGGTACTTGACGTCTTCATGACGCGCATCTTGCTTGAAATGGCAGGCGCGACGATGTCGTTCGTCGTGTTGTCAGCGATTTTTATTTCTATAGGAATGATCGCGCCGCCTATTGATATGTTGCAGGTATTTTTTGGCTGGATGATGCTGGCATGGTTCGGTCTTTCCTTAGCCCTGCTAATCGGCGCGGGCACGGCGTATAGCGAGCTTGTAGAACGGCTTTGGGGGCCCACCTCGTACCTTTTATTCCCTTTAGCGGGCGCAGCCTTCATGGTAGATTGGTTGCCAAAACAGGCACAGGATTTTGTGCTGCTACTGCCGATGGTTCACGGTGTTGAGATGATAAGGGAAGGGTATTTTGGCAACATTGTACGTACGCATTATAATGTAGGCTATATGAGTCTGTGTTGCCTTGTGCTTTCATTGGTTGGACTATTTTTAGTGCGAGATGCCGCGCAGCGGGTCGAACAGCAATGATATCAATCGAAAATGTGTCTAAAACATACGACACCCGCTTCGGTCCCCGCACGATTTTGGACGACATCAGCTTCAAGCTTGAGCGCGGCAGAAATTTGGGCATTCTAGGGCGAAACGGTGCTGGAAAATCAACATTGATTCGGCTTATTGCTGGCGCTGAAAATCCCACCTCAGGAAAAATCAAACGCGATATGAGCGTGTCATGGCCGCTCGCGTTTGGCGGCGCATTTCAGACCCATTTGACCGGCCTCGATAATCTCAAATTTGTATGTCGCACGTACGGGGTCGACTACAAGCCGCTGGTGCCGTTTGTTGAGGACTTTACAGAATTAGGCGTGTATTTCCGCGAGCCGGTTCACCACTATTCGCAGGGAATGATGACGCGATTGGCATTCGCACTTTCCATGGCCATTGAATTCGACTGTTTTTTGATTGACGAGTCGATGGTGGT
>JANYGV010000281.1 GCA_025359285.1 Burkholderiales bacterium | reverse complement strand
TGATCGACCGTTCGGCGTACCCGACCAAATTAACGCCGGCAGGAGAAAACCTGCGCGAACGCGCCGCTGCGATCGTTCAGGATGTTTTTGATGCACGCTCAACGCTGCGCGGCCAGCGCCCTATTCCGGTGGACACGCTGTCATTTGCCGTACCTCATGCGCTGTCGCTAAATTTTTACCCGAAGTGGCTCACCAAACTGGAGCGCACTTACTTCGATGGCGCACCATTGGCGACCAAACTGGTGGCGCTAAACGTCCACGACGCGGTCATGGCGCTGGTGGAAGGCAATTGCGATTTGCTGATGTGCTATCACCACCCCGAACAACCGATTCAGCTGGATACCAAGCGATACGCGATGCTGCGGCTTGGCTCGGAGCATTTTCGGCCTTACGCGAAGGCATTGCGCGATGGGTCACCGGCCTTCACGCTGCCTGGTAAAGCCGCTCATCCTGTGCCGCATCTGGCGTATTCCCCTAACGCGTTCCTGGGCCGCATGGTGGAGATTATTCTGGAATCTGCGCGTCGCCCGCATTTCTTGCGGCGGCGCTATGAGACCGATATGGCAGAGGCCTTAAAAGTGATGGCGGTCGAGGGACACGGCGTAGCGTGGTTACCCGACAGCGCGGTGACGCGCGAACTCAAGAGTCACCAGCTGGCGCTGGCGGGGGATCCCCTTTGGTGGGGCGAAATGGAAATCAGGCTGTATCGTGAGCGCCATTCGGTGAAACCATTGTTAAATCAGGTGTGGATGTATTTGGAAGCCAGCTTGGGGGAATCAAAATTGAAAATTAGGCAACCCGCAGCAACCAAGCGCGCCAGCAGAAACGCCCGCACCCAGATAGACAAAACGAGTGTAAACAAAGCCCAAAGCCATCGGCAAAGGATCCGCTAAACGACCGATATAACTTGAACTTCTCGCGCCGCCGTTATGCATAATCGGTATTGGACGAAGTTCGGCGAATCCGTAAACTTCCGTGGCCAATGCGTTTAATTGAATTGACCCAGTTGAGCACGCACCTAATCGCACTCCGGCATCCAAGTGCTGATGTGCAAATCAGTCTATTCCCACGAGGAAGTTGCCACTGATTGAGATCGCTAGCGTCAATTAAAATGATAAAGCTTCGCGATTGAAGTTTGCTCGGCATAGACATTGCTTTTAGAAGTCAGTACACTCATTTTTGAATCGCGGTAACAGCGGTTAATCAAAATTTAGCAGTAGTGAAGGTGAAGTCTGGAACCCTCTGCGGATTAAGCAGCAAAATGAGCAACACGCCAGACAATAGCCTGCAACCGTGCCAACACCAATTTTCGCGCACCAACTTTTTTTTATAACATGTATGAGGAGTAACACTTTATGTTGAAGTTTTCCAAACTCGCGACGTTGCTTGCCGCTGTCGTTGCCACCACATCGCTGGCTTCACCCGCATTTGCGCAAGAACTGACCGGCACACTCAAGAAAATCAAGGATGCGGGTTCGATCACGATTGGTCATCGCGAAACGTCGATCCCATTCTCATATCTTGATGACAAGCAGCAGCCGATTGGTTACTCAATGGATTTGTGTATGGCCATTGTTGAAGAAGTAAAAAAAGAATTGGCAATGCCGACGCTCGCGGTGAAGTACAACCCCGTGACATCGCAAACCCGTATTCCACTCATGTCCAACGGCACCATTGATATTGAATGTGGCTCCACCACCAACAATCTGACTCGTCAAAAGCAGGTTGCGTTTGCACCCGTCACGTTCGTAACGGGCACCAAATTGCTGGTAAAAAAATCTTCAAAAATTAAGACCTATAAAGACTTGAAGAACAAAACCGTTGTCGTCACGCAAGGCACCACCAACGAGCGCGTCATCAAGGCGCTATCCGACAAAGAAAATTTGAACATCAAATTCTTGAACGCCAAGGATCATGCTGAATCGTTTTTGACTGTTAAATCCGGTCGCGCGGCGGCGTTCTCGATGGACGATGTGCTGCTCTATGGTTTGACCGCCAAAGATGAAAAACCAAAAGACTTTGAAGTTGTTGGCGATTATCTTTCCTACGATCCATACGGCATCATGTTCCGCAAGAACGACGGCGATTTCGCGATCGTGGCTGCGCGCGCATTGGCTAACTTAATGCGCTCTGGCGACATCAACAAAATCTACGACAAGTGGTTCATCAACAAGCTGCCCTCTGGCGAAACCATTGGCATGCCTATGAGCCCATTGCTCAAAACAGCATTCGTGCTGCAAGCGTTCCCCGAATAGTTGGCAACATGCACCCCGAAACGGGGAATCGAGAAATCGGTTCCCCGTTTTTGTTTTTTGAATCAGGATAGTTGCTGGGTTATTGGGTTCACTACATAGCTTCTTGTAAGAGTGCGCACGATCTTAATCGTCGCGCCTTTCCAAACACCATCACAAGCCGCCCTTCACTTGCACCAATGTGAAGAATTTAGACGGCACTTTGGGAGCATAAAATGGATTGGAAGGTTTTTTTAGAGCAAGCACCATCTGGCGGCATGACCTATTTGGGCTGGCTCATGTCCGGCCTGATGTGGACGCTGCTGGTATCAATTTCGGCATGGATCATCGCCTTCTCGCTTGGCTCAGTGCTGGGTGTTTTACGCACCGCGCCAGTCAAGTGGCTGAGTACACCGGCCACTATTTACGTCGAAATTTTTCGTAATATACCTTTGCTGGTGCAAATGTTTCTCTGGTATTTTGTGATGCCGGAGGTCGTTCCCGAGGCCTTGGGCGATTGGCTTAAGCAAACCTACCCCAATCTCATTACGCTGCCGTTTGCACAGTTCAGTTTGTGGGAATTCACCGCCGCCGTGTTGTGCCTGGGCTTATACACTGCGTCGCGCGTCGCGGAACAAGTTCGCGCGGGCATTCTGTCGCTACCCAAGGGCCAGACTAACGCGGGTCTAGCAATGGGATTAACGCTACCGCAGGTTTATCGCTTTGTATTACTGCCGATGGCGTTTCGATTGATCATTCCGCCGATGACATCCGAGTTTTTAACCATTTTCAAGAATTCCTCGACCGCATTGACCATTGGTGTACTAGAACTCACCGCACAAAGCCGACAAATCTCGGAATACACCTTCAAGACATTTGAGGCTCTCGGTGCCGCGACCTTGATCTACATTGCCATCACCCTAACGGTAATTTTCATCATGGCCGTGATTGAGAAAAAAGTCGCTGTCCCTGGTTATGTTTCGCAGGGAGGACACTGATTATGGATTTTGATTTCAGCGTCATCGTTAAAAATCTGCCGGTCCTGGCGAGTGGCATGCTGCTCTCGCTGCAATTGTTTTTTATCGCGCTGGCCGGTGGCGTTTTCTTCGGTACTTTGCTGGCGCTGGCCCGATTGTCGAGTTTTAAATTGCTGTCGATCCCCGCAGCAGGATTTGTCAATTTAATTCGCGCCGTGCCGTTCATCATGGCCATTTTCTGGTTCTACTTTTTGACCCCGATGCTGGTTGAAAAATTGAC
>JANYGV010000158.1 GCA_025359285.1 Burkholderiales bacterium | reverse complement strand
TAAATATTTTTTGATCTAACCTCCGGGATTCTGATGAAAACAAAAAAATACCTGACGCTTGAAGACGTCAAAAAAATAGCCGTTGCCGCGGAAGCTGAGGCACACAAAAATAAATGGGCCGTGTCTATTGCGATCGTTGATGACGGCGGACATTTGTTATGGTTTCAGCGTCTCGACGGCTGCGCACAGGCCAGCGTGGCCATTTCACAAGGCAAGGCGTTTAGTGCAGCGGTTCGTCGTCGCGCGACCAAGGGTGATGAGGACATGGTCAATAACGGACGTGTAGCTGCGCTGTCGATGCGAGGCATTACCTTTCTCGAAGGTGGCGTGCCGATTGTCATTGAAGGCGAAATTATTGGTGCGGTCGGTGTCTCGGGCGTGAAGTCCGCCGAGGATGCGCAGATTGCCACAGCGGGCATTGCAGCACTCGGTGCATGAGTGGCGCGGCTTGAGCTGTTTGATAGGCGCCGGACACGATCATGACTAACGGTAATAGCTGCCCGAGCTGCCGCAGCAAGATGGAAGCACTGGTGCTTGAATCTCACCACGGTGCCGAGCTGACCATTGATGCGTGCTGGTCGTGCCATTTAATCTGGTTCGATCATCTTGAAAGCACCGCGCTATCTGCCACATCGGTCATTGCGCTGTTCAAACGTATTCACGAAGCCCAATCCAAGGCGGCAGACGGGGTGCGTAATACCGTCAGCAGCGTGATGAAGTGTCCGCTTTGTCCCGCGTCCGCGAGCGGCCTAAAGCTCACCAACGATATCCAAAAAAATGGCCGTTTCAGCTACCACCGCTGCGATCAAGGTCATGGCCGAGCGACCAGTTTCACGCAATTCTTGCGCGAGAAAAACTTTATTCGTAGCTTGAATGCCGCCGAGATAAAGTCGCTTTCAGTCAAGATCCGACAGGTGCGTTGTTCAAGTTGTGGTGGCTCAATTGATCTGACGCATGACACGTCGTGCAGTCATTGCGGCTCCGCAATTTCAGTGCTGGACAACGAGGCAGTTGAGAAAGCGCTGACTGCGCTGGAAGCCAGACAAAAGACACCGCTGACCATAGATCAGGCGCAGCAACAAGCACAGCTTCGCGCCGCGCTGCAACGTATGCGTGAATCGCCTAGCAGCATCAATCGCCAGCAAGCGTCCACGGCAGGCTCGTTGGACTGGCTGGTGGCGGGCGGAGTATTGTTTGAAGGTGCGGCGGTTGGCAGTGATTTGGTCGGCATCGGTATTGGTGCGCTGGTCGCGCTGTTTGATTGACGAACCGTATTCGCGAGCCATATTAACGTGGCATATTAACGTGTCATCTAAGAACAGCGCATGAATTTATATCTGGTGACAGGTACGACCAAGGGGCTGGGTGCGGCATTGCACGAGGTGTTGTTGGCTGATATTGAAAATATGGTTTTCTCAATGTCACGTTTTCCTCCGCAGGATCGAACGGATTCGAACATTTTTGTCGATCTTTCTGATCCCCAAACCATCGAACCCACCTTTGAAAAATTTTTGGCGCAGATATCGGGCCACTCATTTGATAAAGCCGTGTTGATTAATAACGCGGGTATCGTCGCCCCGGTCGGGCCGTTTAATACCATCGATGCCGCCGCGTTGAAATTGAACCTTGATGTGAATCTACTGGCGCCGATGATTTTGATGCGCCTATTCGCAAACGCGACACGCGCTATTGCGAAACAGCGGCTGATTCTCAATATTTCCTCAGGTGCCGCCAAACGTCCCATATACGGCTGGGCCGCCTATTGCGCGGCCAAGGCAGGCGTCGAAATGGCGACGCGCGTGGCATCGCTGGAGTCAGCGGTTACCGACCCCTTGCTGGTGGTTTGTGCGCTTGCGCCGGGGGTGATTGACACGTCGATGCAGGGCCAGATACGCGATAAGAGCGCGGATGATTTTCCGGATGTCGAGCGTTTCCGTGCGATGAAAAATGACGGCACTTTACGCGCTGCAGACGATGTGGCGCGCGATGTTGTCTCGCTCATTCATAGCGGTCGTCTGACCAATGGGGGTATCTTTGATATTCGTGAAATGCTTCAAACTCAATAGGATTTAGTCAATGCACGTAGTCGAATCAAAAACAAAAAAACGTCGTAAATTGCCGGTCAAGTTGACCTATTGCGATCTGGCGGTTTGCGAAGGCATTTGTTGCAGTGATGGCGCATTTTTACTGCCCGAAGAAGAAGCGCTGATTCATGAAACGGTCGCAAAATTTCCCGAACACTTTTCACACTTACCCAAAAAATATATTGGCGATGCGGTATGGGGCGAGCATCATGGCCGCAAGACCTCGACGCGGGTTTACCACTACCAATCCAAACCGAGCCATTTCGCCAATACGCGTTGTTCATTCACCGAAAAAGATGGCAAGTGTGCGCTGCAAACATTGGCCGTGGCGCAGGGGAAGCATAAATGGCATTACAAGCCAATGGGCTGCTGGCTGTTTCCGCTGGAATCCAACGAAAAAGGGTTGGTCGCGCCACCGCGTACCCGCCGTGAAGACCCCAATAATCTTGGCCGTGACTATCCTGGTTTCGCCACGATGACGCCGTGTGGAGCTCATTCGGTCAAGGGTAAGGTCTGGTGGATTGCGCTTAAGGAAGAGGTAAGTCATTACCGCAAGCTGGTTAACCCGAGTGCTAACGCCTAAGATGAAACATTCAATCCCATGCATAGACAAGCGCATGTGCAAGCAGAACCACCATTGCCACCCGTTCAGCGCACGTAACAAATAGTGAACATGATGAACATTGTTCCCCAAAGTTTTTGTGCCTACATCTGACCTAAGCCCTTCGGCAAATGTCGCGATCCCGCCGGGCGCGTTGGATGAATTTGAACGGCTTCGCGCGATCAGCAAAGAGGCTGAACACAGCGTGACGTCGGCCCAAGATATTGGGCGAATCATCCGCGCGCTGGAGCCATTGCCCGCCGGCGTGGTGTTCTATGATGCGCACAACCGGCTGGTGTTTTGCAATCAACGATTTCGCGAACTCTACGCGGGCATTGCCGATATTTTGGTGATCGGTGTTGACTACGAAATTATCATCAGGACCTACTACAGTCGCGGCTTTTCGTTGCGCAATGACCTGACCGAGGATGAATACTGGCACGCCCTTTTACAGAAGCACAATAATCCAGACATCAA
>JANYGV010000104.1 GCA_025359285.1 Burkholderiales bacterium | reverse complement strand
TATCGATCACACCGATTATTTTTTGATTATGGGTGGCAATCCGGTTGCATCAAACGGCAGCATGATGACGGTGCCAGATGTGACCAAACGGCTCGCAGAAATTGTGAAGCGCGGCGGCAAAGTGGTCGTGATTGATCCACGCCGCACTGAGACCGCTGAAATCGCGAGCGAACATCATTTCATCACGCCGGGCAGTGATGCCGCGTTGCTGATGGCTATTATCAATACGTTAAAAGCAGAAAAACTTTTTCGCATTTCGCACCCAGAAAAACTGAATGGCCTGGACGTGGCACTGGCGGCGATTGCCGACATAACGCCAGAAGTTGCCGCCAGCGCTACCGGTATTGCTGCGAGGTCCATTCGTCGGATCGCACGCGAATTTGCTGCCGCACCGAGTGCTATTTGCTATGGCCGACTCGGCACCACCCTGCAATCATTCGGCACGCTCAATCAATGGCTTATTCAGCTGCTTAATATCGTCACCGGCAATCTAGACCGCGTCGGCGGCACCCTACCCACGCAGCCGCTGATTCCCATCACCGGGGCTGGCACCAAGCCGGGCCACTACGCGCAGTGGCGATCGCGCGTCAGCGGCCTGCCTGAATCGGGGGGCGAAATTCCGGTCGCGGCATTGTCAGAAGAAATACTTACCGCGGGCGAAGGACAAATTCGCGGCATGGTGACGATCTGTGGAAATCCGGTGCTCTCGACCCCGAACGGTCGCAAACTTGATGATGCACTCGCGTCACTTGATTTCATGCTGGCCATCGATATTTACATCAACGAAACCACGCGCCACGCCGATTTGATTCTGCCGCCCACCTCAAGCCTGAATCACGACCACTATGATTTAATTTTCAACGCATTCGCGGTGCGCGAAGTCACACGATTCAATGGCGCAATGTGGCCGAAACCGGATGACGAACGCTATGACTGGGAGATATTTGGCGAATTAAGTAAGCGCATTGCCGAAAAAATGAAACGCGAATTTCGGGCTATACCGTCAACCGAGAAGATGATTGAAGGCATGTTGGTGAAGAATGAGGGCGTGCATGGCATCACGTTTGCAGCGCTTAAATCAGCCGAGCATGGTATCGATTTGGGGCCGTTAAAACCCTCGCTTTATACACGGCTCGAAACCCCCGATGGCAAAATAAATTGCGCGCCCGAAGTCATTGTTGCTGACGTTGCGCGCCTAAACTCGACACTCGCGAATGCCGCGCTCACGCGCGAGGATCGGCATCGAAACACCGCGCCAGATAAGACGTTTGGGGCATTGTCCTTAATTGGCCGCCGCCACGTTCGCTCCAATAATTCGTGGATGCACAACTCGCACCGACTCGTCAAAGGCAAGCCGCGCGATCAGTTGATGATGCATCCTGATGATGCCCGTGAACGCGGATTCACTGACGGTCAACGCGTGGAAATTCGCTCGGCTGTGGGTAGTGTACAGATCGCATTGAACACCACAGCCAATGTGATGCCCGGCGTGGTCTGCCTGCCACATGGTTTCGGACACAACCGTCCCGGCACCCGACTTGGCGTCGCGCACGAGCATGCAGGTGCGAGCTACAACGATATCAGCGATACCGCCGAGATTGATGCGGTGTCGGGCAATGCCGCGATGAACGGGCTGCGGGTAGAGGTAATCGCAGTTGTCTAAATTTTAATGAATCTCTCCAAATAAAGACGGCGCTTGACGTTGGACTCCTTGGAACTTTACTCGCCACATCAATGGTTTCAAATCATGGTTTAATCAATTTGCAGCACCATTATTTGCTAGCGCCCCACCACACTCACCGGAGGATCATATGAAAAAAATACTTTTAGCTATCACTATCGCGTTGCCCTTGTCTGTCGCATTGTTGTCGACTTCTGCGTCCGCTGCCAGCACTCGCGCCGAGGCGCGCACCATGTGCAAAAAGGATTCCGCTGCAATGAAAGGCGCTGAACGCAAAGCGTTCGTAAAAGATTGCATGGCAAAGAACGCACCGCCCAAGAAAGCCCCCTCCGCGCAAAATATGAAAATGAAAACCTGCAGCACCGATTTCAAAGCCACCGGTAA